>JANYIP010000192.1 GCA_025361995.1 Streptomycetales bacterium
TCGACCTGTACGTCCGGCTGGTGGGCGAGGCGGTGGAGGAGTTCAAGTCGGGTGCCCCGCTCGAACCGGTCGCGGACATCCGGGTGGAGCTGCCGGTGGACGCGCACCTGCCGCACGACTACATCGCGGGGGAGCGGTTGCGCCTGGAGGCGTACCGCCGGATCGCGGAGGCGCCGGACGACGCGGCGATCGAGGCGGTCCGGGAGGAGCTGGTGGACCGGTACGGGGCGCTGCCGGTGGCGGTGGAGAACCTGCTGTCGGTGGCGACGTTCCGTGTCCACGCCCGGCGCGCCGGGCTGACGGACGTGACGCTGCAAGGAACCCTGGTGCGGTTCGGACCGGTGGACCTGCCGGAGTCGGGGGTCCTGCGGATGCAGCGGCTCTACCCGAAGACGCTGTTCAAGCCCGCGGTCCGTACCATGTTGGTGCCTCGCCCGATGACGGCCAGGGTCGGTGGGCGGCCGGTGCTCGACGTCGCACTGCTCGCCTGGTGCCGTGAGGTGGTGGACGCCCTTCTGGAGGGGCTTCCCCGGCCGACTGCTGCACCGCCAGTAGAACTCAAGGAGAGTCTGTGATCGCCAGCCGTACCGCTCATTGGCCGCGCCGCGCAGCCGCGGTCGTGATGGCTGCAGCCGGCGCGCTGGCGCTGGTCGCTTCGCTGTCCGGGTGCGACCCGAAGGAGGCCGGCTCGGCCGCGGTCGTCGGCGGGGTCCGGATCACCGAGACGCAGATCAACCACGACGCGGCGGCGGTGCTGGCGGCGTTCGCGCAGGCGGGTACGGCTGCGCCGAGCAACGCGACGCTGCTGCGCACGCTGGTGGACCGCGCGATCGACAACGAGCTGGTGGAAGCAGCCGGCAAGCAGGAGAAGATCACGATCACGCAGGGCGAGATCGACAAGCTGATCGCGGACAACGGCGGGCGCGTCAAGCTGTCGGCGGACTTCGCGACCCGTGACGGGCTGTGGCTGCCGCCGGGCCAGATCGACGACCTCGCCCGCTCGTCGCTGATCCAGCTTGCGCTGGGGAGCCGGCTGGCACCAGGCGCTGACGCGACGACGGTGGACGCCGCGGTGACGAAGTTCAAGACGAAGCTGGCCACCGAGCTCGGGGTGACGGTGAGCCCTCGGTACGGGACGTGGAGCCGTACCTCGCTGGAGATCACCGGCAACCTCGACGACCTGTCCGAGCCCGTCGGGGGCGAGCCGAGCCCGTCCCCGACTCCCAGCGCGGGCTGACCGCCACGGTGGCTCCGACCGCGGCAGGTCGGCTGCTGCTGCTGGCGACGTCGCCCCGGGTGGCCCCAGGGCTGCTGTCCTGGTCGGCCTGGACGGCGTTGCACGCGGCGGACGAGGTGTACGCCGCGACGGCTGACCACCCGCTCGGACCAGCCCTGGCCGGCGCCGAGGTGCGGGTCCTAGTTCCCCCGGTCGAGGGTGTGCAGGACTGCGCCGAGTTCCTGCGTAAGCGCGCCGAGCACGCCCAGGTGGTGTGGCTGGTCAGCCCTGAGGGCGACGCCGAGCTCGCGGACCGGCTCGGGGCTCTGCCGGGGGTTCTCACAGGGTCGTGGGACCTGCGGGGGGCTCGGCTGCTCGACCTGGTCGCGGTGATGGACCGGCTGCGCTCGCCCGGCGGCTGCCCGTGGGACGCGGAGCAGACGCACACCTCGCTGCTGCCGTACCTGCTGGAGGAGACGTACGAGACGGTCGAGGTGATCGAGAGCGGCGACCTCGTCGGGCTGCGCGAGGAGCTGGGGGACCTGCTGCTGCAGGTGGTGTTCCACGCCCGGGTGGCGGAGGAGCACGAGGAGGAGCCGTGGTCGTTGGACGACGTGGCAGACGGGATCGTCTCCAAGCTGGTGTCCCGGCACCCGCACGTGTTCGGCGACCCGTCGGGCCGTTCGAGGGCATCCCAGCTGAGCGCGGGGGACGTCGAGCAGAGCTGGGAAGCCCTCAAGCGGGCGGAGAAGGGGCGTACGTCGTCGGTGGACGGTGTCCCGCTCGCGCAGCCGGCGCTGGCGCTGGCGGCGAAGCTGATCAGCCGGGCCACCAAGTTTGGGGTGGAGATACCGGTTGCCGCCACGTCAACGGCGGAGCCGGCCGCCGGCGCCTCCCCTGAGGAGGAGGTGGGCGCCCTGCTGCTGGCGGTGGTCGCGCGGGCCCACGCAGACGACATCGATCCGGAGGCGGCGCTGCGAGGTGCTGCGCGCCGCTACGCCGCCGCGGTGCGCCTGGCCGAGATAGCGTCGGCGCCGTGACCACCCAGCCACCCAGCGGCCAGCCCGCGGGCGACGACTACCCGCGAGACGAGACCGCGGACTCCTCGTTCCAGCGGATTGCCGACAACGCCATGGGCGATCTCCTGCGGATCGACCCGGTGGAGGCGACCGCGCTCGGCGACCACCGGTTTGACCACCTGCTGCCGGACCGTACCGTCCAGGGCCGCGACGAAGCCCGGGAGGTCCTTGCGGGCTGGCTCGCCGCAGTCGACTCGGTCGACGACGTGGGGCTCAGCCCGCAGAACCGGGTGGACCACGAGATCCTGCGGGCCCACCTGGCGTCGCGGCTGTTCACCCTGGACCACCTGCAGCCGCACACCTGGGACCCGCTCGAGGCGAACCCGGGTTCGGCGATCTATCTCCTGCTGTCCCGTGAGTTCGCTCCGCTGGGTGACCGGCTGCGGGCGGTCGCGGGACGGCTAGCGGCCGTGCCGGCCTCGCTGGAAGCCGCTCGTGCCGGTCTGGGCCGGATGCCGAGGGTGCACGTGGAGACGGCGATCGGGCAGTTCCAGGGCGCGGTGGCGATGGTGGCGGAGCAGGTGAGCGAGGCTGTCGCGCTCGAGCCTGGTATGCGGTCGGAGGTTGAGCCGGCCCGCCTCGCGGCACTGGCCGCCCTCGACGAGCACGTGGCCTGGCTGGAGTCCCGGCTCCCGGCGTCGGACCGGGACCCGCGCCTGGGTGCTGAGCTGTACGCCGGTCGGCTGTGGCACACCCTCGACACGGAGATCTCGGCGGACAGCGTGCTGGTCAGGGCCGAGAGCGACCTCATGCGGATCGAGGCGGAGATCGCCGAGCTGCTGGCCGGGCGAGACGTGCGGGAGGTGCTGGACCAGCTCGCGGACGACGGGTACGTGGACGACTCCACGGTGCTCGCGCTCTGCGGGCAGGCCCTGGTCGAGACGACGGACTTCGTCCGCGAGCACGGCATCGTGACGGTGCCGGACCAGCTGGGTGAGCTCGTCGAGATCATCGAGATGCCGGAGATCCACCGGGGAGTGGCGGTGGCCTACTGCGACCCGCCGGGGCCCCTGGAGCCTGCCCAGCTGCCGACCTTCTTCGCGGTGTCCCCGACGCCGTCCAGCTGGCCCGCCGACCGGGTGCGCTCGTTCTACCGGGAGTACAACGCCCACCTGCTCCGCAACCTGACGGTGCACGAGGCGATGCCCGGCCACGTCCTCCAGCTGCACACGGCGCGGGACTTCGTGGGGTCGACCCCGGTCCGGGCGGCCTGCTGGAGCGGGACGTTCGTCGAGGGCTGGGCGGTGTACGCGGAGTCGGTGATGGCAGCGGCCGGATTCGGCGGCGAGGCGCTGCACCTGCAGCAGCTGAAGATGCAGCTGCGGACGACGATCAACGCGATCCTGGACGTACGCGTGCATGCGCACGGCATGACCGAGCGTGAGGCGATGGCGCTGATGACGGGCCGCGGCCACCAGGAGGTGGGCGAGGCAGCAGGCAAGTGGCGGCGGGCCCAGCTCACGAGTGCTCAGCTGTCGACGTACTACGTGGGCTACACCGAGGTCGCCGAGGTGGCCAGGGAGCTGGAGCTGGCCCAGCCGACCTGGACGGCCCGGGAGCGGCACGACGCGATGCTCGCACATGGCTCACCGCCGCCTCGACACCTGCGCTACTTGCTCGGGGTGTGAGGCGGCGGCTCGCCAGCTAGCTACGCGGTGAGGGTCATCGTGCCCGTGCTGGTGGCGATGACGGTGGTGCCGCCGAACGTCGCCGTCACGTTGTGGATGCTGCCGACGACGTAGGTCACCGTGAGCGGTGCCTTGCCGAAGGTGTTGAGCGCCACGATCTGCGGTGCGCCGCCATCGATGACGTAGGTGACCAGGCCACTGGCAATCCCGGTACCGGGGAGCACGATCTTGACGCTGGCGTTGAGCTTCCACTTGCCCGGCGTCGAGGTCGCGACGGCGGCGATGGTGGTGGTGGTGGCGTTCTTGTCCGCGTTGATGACCAGGGTGAGCGAGGTGCTACCCGCGGCGACGGTGTTGCCGCTGTAGGTGGCGGTGATCGAGTGCGGGCCGAAGGCCAGGGTCGGGACAGTGAGCTTGGCGGTCATCGCGCCGCCCACCAGTGCCAGCGGAGCCGAGCCGAGCACCGTGGCGCCTTCGTTGAAGGTGACCGTGCCAGTGGCCTGGGTGGTACCGGTGACGTACTTGACGATGGCCTTGAGCTTGATGGCTTGGCCGGGGACCACGTCCACGCTGGGCGCGCTGATCGTGGTCCGGGTCGGTGCCAGTGTCGCCGCCTGGGCGGCCCCCACGAGGGAGGTCAACGAGGTTGCCGCGGCGACGGCGACCAGTGCCCCGGTCGCTGCGAGACGGCGAAGATTACGTGAGTTCATCGGTTCCCAATCTGGAGTACGGGCGCCTGAGCTGTGTCCCGGGCGTCACGTCGACGGCGGTCGACCTCTCTTGGATACGCGGTCGCTCGCTGTCTCGCTGGCAGGGACGAGGGATGTCCCCCGACTGGCCTATCAAGGCCGATCTCGAAGGGCCCAGAGCGATTGCGCTGGGCCATCGGGCGCTCACGTTCGGCCAGGTCGGGGGAGTCCCGGCATGCCGTTAGGGTTGGCGCACTGATCTTTCGACCTTAGGAGTGTCGCCGTGGCATCGATCGAGGCCGTCGGAGCCCGCGAGATCCTCGACTCGCGCGGCAACCCCACCGTCGAGGTCGAGGTGGCCCTCGACGACGGGACGGTGGCGCGAGCGGCAGTCCCCTCGGGTGCCTCCACCGGCGCTTTCGAGGCAGTGGAGCTGCGGGACGGCGATCCGAAGCGGTACGGCGGCAAGGGCGTCGAGAAGGCGGTCCTCGCGGTGATGGACGAGATCGGACCGGAGCTGCTGGGCTTCGACGCCAGCGAGCAGCGGCTGGTGGACCAGGCACTGATCGACCTGGACGGCACGTCGGGCAAGTCGCGCCTCGGCGCGAACGCGATCCTCGGGGTGTCCCTCGCCGTGGCGAAGGCGGCGGCCGACTCGGCGAACCTGCCCCTCTTCCGGTACGTGGGCGGACCGAACGCCCACGTCCTGCCGGTCCCGATGTTCAACATCCTCAACGGCGGGGCGCACGCGGACAGCAACGTGGACATCCAGGAGTTCATGATCGCGCCCATCGGTGCGACGACGTTCGCCGAGGCGCTGCGCTGGGGCGCCGAGGTGTACCACTGCCTCAAGGGCGTGCTGAGGGCCAAGGGTCTGTCGACCGGGCTGGGCGACGAGGGCGGCTTCGCCCCGAGCCTGGACAGCAACCGGGCGGCGCTCGACCTGATCACCGAGGCGGTGGGGAAGGCCGGTTTCGCGGTCGGCACGGACGTCGCCTTTGCCCTGGACGTGGCTGCCACCGAGTTCTATTCCGAGGGGGCTTACCAGTTCGAGGGCTCCGGCCGGTCGGCGGAGTGGATGACGGCCTACTACGAGAGCCTGGTCGCGGACTTCCCGCTGGTCTCGATCGAAGACCCGCTGTCGGAGGAGGACTGGGCCGGCTGGATCCACGCGACGGCGGCTCTCGGCGACCGCGTCCAGATCGTGGGCGACGATCTCTTCGTCACGAACCCGGAGCGTCTGCAGCGGGGTATCGACACCGACGCGGCCAATGCGCTGCTGGTGAAGGTGAACCAGATCGGCTCGCTGACCGAGACCCTGGACGCGGTCTCGCTGGCTCACCGGGCCGGCTTTCGCTGCATGATGAGCCACCGCTCCGGGGAGACCGAGGACACCACGATCGCGGACCTCGCGGTGGCCACGGACTGCGGTCAGATCAAGACCGGTGCCCCGGCGCGCAGCGAGCGTGTGGCCAAGTACAACCAGCTGCTGCGCATCGAGGAGGAGCTGGACGACGCCGCGCGGTATGCGGGTCGCTCCGCGTTCCCACGCTTCCAGGGGTAGACCATGGGTCAGTGCTCGTGAAATCGGTGACGAGAGTCACGACCGGATGACGCGCCCTCGTCGTACCCCGGGTTCGCGCACGCCCTCTGGTCGGGCTGCCACTGCCCCCCGGGCGCCGAGCCGGACCCGGACGACGGCCGGGTCCGCGGTCGCAGCTGACCCCGTGCTGGACCTGACCGACGACGCCGCGCGCCAGGCTGAGCGCGCGAGTGCGGGCAAGAGCCGATTCACCCCGCGGGCAGCGGTCCTGGTGATGGTGATGGTGATGCTGAGCGTCGCGTACGCCTGGCCGCTGCGCGAGTACGTGCGTCAGCGCACGGAGCTGAACGACTTGCGAGAGGCCACCCGTACGTCGCAGGCCAAGGTGGATGCCTTGCAGGCCGAGAAGGATCGCTGGGCCGACCCTGCCTATGTCGAGGCGCAGGCCAGGGCCCGGCTGCACTACGTGATGCCCGGCGAGGTCGCCTTCGTGGTGCTGCACCCGAACCAGCCGAACCTGGTGCAGACGCTGCCGAAGACGCCACCAGCGGTCCGGGCCTGGTACGACGCGCTGTGGTCGAGCCTGCACGGCGCTGACCAGCCGAGCACGTCCAGTGGCACGAGTGGCAGCACTGGCAGCAGCACGAGTGGCAGCACGCCCTGAGCGTGCCGGGTGGGGTCGACGCCGCCGAC
>JANYIP010000203.1 GCA_025361995.1 Streptomycetales bacterium
GATCGACTTGTGACGCACCCGCTCAGGGACGAACCGACCGGCTTTGAGAACATCACGCATGTCGCGTGCCGGGTCTGATGGAAGCTCTCATTCCCCGGAAGGATGAGAGTCATGCCAGCACAGAGAAAGTACCCGGAGGAGCTTCGGGAGCGGGCGGTTCGGATGGCCGTCGATGCGCGGCGTGACCCGGTGACTCGGCCGGGTGCCTTGCAGCGGGTCGGTGAGCAGCTGGGGAACAACCCTGAGACGTTGCGCGGGTGGGTCAACCAGGCCGAGATCGACGGCGGCCAGCGCGCGGGAACCACGACCAGTGATGCCCAGCGGTTGGCCGAGCTGGAGCGGGAGGTCAAGGAGCTGCGCCGGTCCAATGCGATCTTGCGTAGTGCCTCGGCTTTCTTCGCGGCGGAGCTCGACCGCCCATCAAGGTGATCGTCGCGTTCATCGACGAGCACAAGGCCGAGTTTGGGGTCGAGCCGATCTGCAGGGACCTGCAGGTCGCCCCGAGCAGCTACTACGCCCACCGGGCCAGAGCGCCTTCGGCGCGGTCGGTGTCCGATGCGGCGACGACGGCGGTGATCACCGCGGTTCATGCGGACAACTACGGGGTCTACGGGGCTAGGAAGGTCCATGCCGAGCTGAGCCGGCAAGGTCACCCGGTGGCCCGTTGCACCGTTCAGCGTCTGATGCGCGCTGCTGGGCTGCGCGGGATCTCCCGAGCCAAAGGTCCGCGGACCACGATCCCCGGCACCGGCCCTGACACTCGCCCCGACCTGGTCAACCGGTCCTTCACCGCGACCGGCCCGAACCAGTTGTGGGTCGCCGACATCGAGCGCCACGAGGCGCTGTTGAACCGTGCGGTGGTGAAGGGACACCGCCTCCGGCTCGTCGCAGCGAGCCGGGTGAAGCTGAGGGCAGCTTGATCCCTGGGATGAGGGAGAGAGCGGAAGCAGCCCTGACAACGACGGGACGGACCAGCACTGCCAGATGGTCCGGGTCCGGCTAGCGAGACGGGAAGGCGTACGTGAGGAACCAACGGCTGAACGCCTCTCAAGAGAGCCTCCAGCTCGAACCTGGTGGATCTGGGCTGGTTTGCAGCGCGCACCCGCACGGTGTTGCCGTGCGGGGAACTCCTGGGCTGGGTGATGTCGCCGGTCGGGAGGCCACGGTGAAGGTCTGCGGCGTAGTCGTGGCGATGTTGCAGGGGCATAGTTGGGCGCCGACCCCGTCGAACGGTTCGACAGTGAACGTGGGAACCATCCCGGCGGTCCCCTCCCCGGCCAGCATCCTGCTGGTCGGCGGGAAGGCCCGTCGCCGGCTGATGCCGTCGGGGTGGGGCGGAGGACCCGTAGTAGTCCGAGGCCGGGAAAGCCGGTCACATGGCGAAGGGGTCCAGCGTGTTCGCAGGATCGATGCTGATCGAGGAGTGCGCCGGTGAATACCGGCGATCCGTGGCCCGACCTCGATGAGGCCGAGCATCGGGTACTGGTGATGCAACGGAAACTGCACCGATGGGCGGTGGCCGATCCTGGTCGTCGCTTCGATGACCTCGCCAACCTCGTCTATGACCCGGCGTTCCTGCTGGTCGCGTGGACGCGGGTGCGGGGCAACAAGGGCGCACGAACCGCGGGGGTCGACGGAGTGACACCTCGCTCTGTGGGCACCGGGGCGCCGGAGATGCTCGACCGGTTGCGTGATGTTCTCAAGGCCGGTCGGTTCGTCCCGGCGCGGGTGCGTCAGAAGTCGATCCCCAAGGCGTCGGGCAAGATCCGGCATCTGGGGATCCCGACTACTGATGACCGGGTCGTGCAAGCCGCGTTGAAACTGGTGCTCGAGCCGATCTTCGAGGCGGACTTCCGGCCATGTTCCTATGGCTTCCGCCCCAGGCGCCGAGCGCAGGACGCGATCGCCGAGATCCACTACCTCGCCTCACCTACGCGGAACTATGAGTGGGTGTTCGAGGCTGACATCGCGGCGTGCTTCGACGAGATCGACCACACCGCCCTGATGGGCAGGGTGTCAGGTCGCGTCGGGGACAAACGGGTCTTGGGCTGGGTGAAGGCGTTCTTGCGGGCTGGGGTCCTCACCGAGGACGGCATCAACCGCGAGACGATCACCGGCACACCTCAAGGGGGGATCCTCTCACCGCTGCTCGCCAACATAGCCCTGTCCGTCCTGGACGAGCACTTCGCCGCGAAGTGGGCGGCGCTCGGCCCGGAATGGACACGCGCCAAGCACCGACGCTCCGGTGGTGCGGTCATGAAACTCGTCCGCTACGCCGACGATTTCGTGGTCCTCATCCACGGTCAACGCCGCGATGCCGAAGCGCTCTGGGACGAGGTTGGGGCGGTACTCACACCGATGGGTCTACGCCTGTCGGTCGAGAAGACCAGGGTCACCCACATCGATGAGGGGTTCGACTTCCTCGGCTGGCGCATCCAACGCCGGACGTGGTCGGGCCGGACCGGCAAGAAGGCGATCTACACCTATCCGTCGAAGAAGTCGTTGGCTTCGGTGACGGCCAAGGTCAGGACGCTGACTCGTCGTGCCATGCATCGAACGCTCGCTGACCTGCTGCGCCGGTTGAACCCGGTGCTGCGGGGATGGTGCAGCTACTTCCGTCACGGCGTGTCCTCGCGGACGTTCGGCTACGTCGACCACTTCGCCTTCTGGCGAATCGTCGGCTGGCTCCGCAAACGACACGTCGGGCTGAACATGCACACCCTGGTCCGGCGCTACCTGCCCGGTTGGCAGATCCGCGCCGGAGGAATCGAGATGTTCCGGCCCACCGCAATCGCAATCGAGCGATACCGGTACCGGGGCACCAAGATCCCCACCCCATGGTCGAGCGCGGCGACACCAGGAACACCCGCACCAGCGGCGTGACCACGTGGAGAGCCGGATGCGGTGAAAGTCGCACGTCCGGTTCGGAGGGCGGGCCGGGGAAACCCACCAGCCGAAAGGCTGACAGGGCGCCCCGGTCCGACCCCTACACGTACTGCCGCACGTTCACTGGGTGGGTCTACGCCGCGTTCGTCACCGACGTGTTCGCCCGCCGGGTGGTCGGCTGGCAGCTGTCGAAGTCGTTGCGCGCCGACCTGGCGCTGGACGCCCTGGAGATGGGCATCTGGACCCGCCGGCACACCGGGCACGACGTCACCGGGCTGACCCACCACAGCGACAAGGGAGTCCAATACGTCGCCGTGCGCTACACCCAGCGACTGGCCCAGGCCGGCGCCGTCGCCTCGGTCGGCTCGACCGGGGACTCCTACGACAACGCCCTCACCGAGGCGTTCAACTCCCTGTTCAAAGCCGAGTTGGTCCGCAACAAGGGCCCCTGGAAGAACATCGACGACCTCGAGATCGCCGTCGCCGAATACATCGACTGGTTCATCCACCGCCGCCTGCACGGCGTG
>JANYIP010000212.1 GCA_025361995.1 Streptomycetales bacterium
CTCTTCTCCTCCCAGCGCGCCGCCGAGCAGGCCGCGACCGAGCTGCGGGTTCGCATCGAGCTGCCGATCCTGTGCCAGGGGGACGACTCGACTGCCGAGCTCGTACGGCAGTTCGCCGCCGATCCGGCCACCAGCCTGTTCGGCACGCTGTCGCTGTGGCAGGGGGTTGACGTACCCGGGCCGAGCTGCCAGCTGGTGATCATCGACCGGATCCCGTTCCCGCGGCCCGACGACCCGCTGGTGAAGGCACGCCAGGACGCTGCTGGCGAGGCCGGCTTCATGACGGTGAGCGCTGCTGGGGCTGCGCTGCTGCTCGCCCAGGGCTCCGGGCGGCTGATCCGGTCGGCCACCGACCGCGGGGTGGTGGCGGTGCTGGACTCGCGGCTGGTCACCGCACGCTACGGAACCTTCCTGCGGCGGTCCCTGCCGCCGTTCTGGCCGACGCAGGACCCCGAGCAGGTACGCCGCTCGCTGCGCGCCCTCGACGCCGCTGCCCTGGCCGCGAACGCCTAGAGACAAGCGCTGGCCTCAGAGGCGGCGCAGGACTGCCGTCACGCGGCCCAGGATCGTCGCGAAGTCGCCGTCGATGGGTGAGTAGTTCGGGTTGTGCGGCATCAGCCACACGTGCCCGTCGCGGCGCTTGAAGGTCTTGACCGTGGCCTCGCCGTCCAGCATCGCCGCCACGATCTCGCCGTTCTCGGCGTCGGGTCCCTGACGCACGACCACCCAGTCGCCGTCGCAGATCGCCGCGTCGATCATCGAGTCACCGACGACCTGGAGAAGGAACAGGTTGCCCTCGCCGACGAGCTGGCGGGGGAGCGGGAAGATGTCGTCGACGGCCTGCTCGGCCAGGATCGGTCCACCGGCGGCGATCCGGCCCAGCACTGGGACGTACGTCGGTGTCGGGCGCTCGTCGCCCTCGCCGGTGCTGTCGTCGACGTACGTGTCGGCGGCTGCCCCTGCCGTCCGAACATCTGAGCCACGCACGTCCGGGCTCTTGACCTCGATCGCGCGCGGACGGTTCGGGTCACGCCGGATGAAGCCCTTGCGCTCTAGCGTCGCCAGCTGGTGGGCCACCGACGAGGGGGAGGTCAGCCCGACCGCCTGGCCGATCTCGCGCATGGACGGCGGGTAGCCCCGCCGCTCCACGGCGTCCCGGATCACGTCGAGGACCTTGCGCTGCCGCGGGGTCAGGCCGTTCTCGTCCGGCGGCCCGTCGGGGATCTCGTGCACACGCTCGTCCGTCACGCCGCCTCCTGAGTAGCCATGGGTCCCGCTGGGGTCCAGCACGAAAGAGACTGTCGGACCCCTGCGGGAGGCTAGCCCCAATCGAACAGATGTTTCAAACACCTGTTCGAAGAATCTACCTCCGTGTCGTGGACATAGTCCCCTCCGGGGTGTAGAAATCGTACAGGCGTTCGATCGAACACACGTTCGACGCGAGGGCACGAGCGAGAGGCAGGTTGGTTGCGATGACTTCCCCATCGAACACGTCAGCGGCGGTGCGGCTCACGGTCCGGGGGCGTGTCCTCCTCGTGCTGATGCTCGTGGTGGCGTTGTTCGTCGCCTTCTCCTACCTGCGCGTCGGCAGCCAGGCGGGTACGACGCCGACCGGCTCGGCGACCAGGACCGTCACCGTGCAGACCGGCGAGACGTTGTGGCAGATCGCGCGGCAGGTGGCGCCTGCTGACGACCCGCGGGACACGATCCACCGGATCCGCGACCTCAACGCGCTCAACACGTCCGTCGTCCAGGCCGGCCGGCTCCTCATCGTGCCGAGCTGATCGTCTCCGGGCGCGGGGGCGACACGGGGCAACACGCCGACTGCGCGCCTTCTCGCCGCGGTACTGGACAGGCCGGGGGCAGACGTCTACGGTTCACCAGATCTAGTAGTGACACCGATGTAATTAGTCCACAGGTTGTGTCTGACGGTCCACAGGGGCGCGGTACTTACCCCCAGGGTCATCCTCAGGTTCTCCCCAGATCCGTCCACAGGAGCGCTCCGTGCACTGCCCTTTCTGCCGCCACGACGACTCTCGAGTCGTCGACTCGCGTGCGGCTGACGACGGCACCTCCATCCGCCGCCGCCGCCAGTGCCCCGAGTGCGGCCGACGCTTCACCACGGTCGAGACCGCCAGCCTGACGGTCATCAAGCGGTCGGGCGCCGCGGAGCCGTTCAGCCGGGCCAAGGTGCTCGCTGGCGTACGCAAGGCGTGCCAGGGGCGCCCGGTCAGCGAGGACGACCTTGCGCTGCTGGCCCACCGGGTCGAGGAGTCGGTGCGGTCCTCCGGGGCGGCCGAGCTCGAGGCCCACGAGGTCGGGCTGGCCATCCTGGGGCCGCTGCGCGAGCTCGACGAGGTGGCGTACCTGCGTTTCGCCTCGGTCTACCGCGGATTCGAGTCGCTGTCCGACTTCGAGGCGGAGATCGGCCTGCTGCGCGCCGAGCGCGACCTGACTGAGCACGACGAGCTCCACGAGAAACGTCCGGATCCGGCGTCGATCTAGGCGCTGTCCGACCCCGCCGGGGGGAAGCCCGGCACTACCCGTGTTGTTGAACAGAAGAGTCCTGAAGGAGGACGGCAGAAATATGACGGAGACGGTGAACGGTTCGAAGGCCGACAAGAAGCCGAGCTTGTCGCAGGGGAGTCGGGGTGGGCTGAACATGGAGCGCATCTACACCGCGCCCGGCGTGCACCCGTACGACGAGGTGACCTGGGAGCGGCGTGACGTCGTCCAGACCAACTGGAAGACCGGGGAGACCGTCTTCGAGCAGCGCGGCGTCGAGTTCCCCGACTTCTGGTCGGTCAACGCCTCCACCATCGTCACCACCAAGTACTTCCGCGGCGCTGTGGGCACCGAGCAGCGCGAGTGGAGCCTCAAGCAGCTGGTCGACCGGGTCGTCCTGACCTACACCGCGGCGGGCAAGGAGCACGGGTACTTCGCGGACGACGCCGAAGCGGAGATCTTCGAGCACGAGCTGACCTGGATGCTGCTGCACCAGGTGTTCTCCTTCAACTCTCCGGTCTGGTTCAACGTCGGCACCAGCGCCCCCCAGCAGGTCTCAGCTTGTTTCATCCTCGCCGTCGACGACACGATGGGCTCGATCCTCAACTGGTACCGCGAGGAGGGGATGATCTTCAAGGGCGGCTCCGGCGCTGGCCTCAACCTCTCCCGGATCCGTTCCTCCAAGGAGCTGCTGTCCTCCGGCGGCACCGCGAGCGGCCCGGTCTCCTTCATGCGCGGGGCTGACGCCTCCGCCGGCACGATCAAGTCCGGCGGTGCCACCCGGCGCGCCGCGAAGATGGTCGTGCTCGACGTGGACCACCCCGACATCGAGGAGTTCGTCGAGACCAAGGCGCGCGAGGAGGACAAGATCCGTGCGCTGCGCGACGCCGGCTTCGAGATGGACCTCGGAGGCCGCGACATCACCAGCGTCCAGTACCAGAACGCCAACAACTCGGTGCGGGTCAGCGACACGTTCATGCGTGCCGTAGAGGCTGACGGTGAGTTCGGGCTGCGCGCCCGCGGCACCGGCGAGGTCATCGAGACCGTCGACGCCAAGGGCCTCTTCCACACGATCGCCCAAGCAGCCTGGGCCTGCGCCGACCCCGGCATCCAGTACGACGACACCATCAACGACTGGCACACCAACCCCGAGACCGGTCGCATCACCGCTTCTAACCCGTGCTTCCCGGCCGACCAGCGTGTCGTGACCGACCGCGGGCTGATTCCGATCGGTCAGCTGGTCGCCCGTGCGGCTCAAGGGGAGACCTTCGGCATCTACACCAACGACGTCACGGCAGAGGTCGACCCGCAGTCCCGCGTGGTCGCGACCAACCCGCTGCGCTACATGGTTACCGGGACGAACGAGATCGTTGAGCTTCAGTTCTCCGACGGGTCGCTGCTGCGGTGCACTCCCAACCACCGGGTCTGGACTGAGGACCAGGGATGGGTGCGAGCCGAGAACCTGACCTCGCAGGACCGGGTGGTCCGATCGCTGGAGCGCGCTCCACGGACGATGGCCAGCGAGGGTCTGCCTGCGCAGGCCTTGCTCGCGGCTAGCCGTGCTCGCGGCAGCGCCATACAGCTGCCGACCAAGTGGACGCCAGAGCTGGCTCACTACCTGGGTTGGCTGGTCGGCGACGGCTGCCTGACCGAGGCAGGGGCAGTGACCGTCTACGGGTCTGCCGACGATCGCGAGAGCGTGCTGCCTCAGCACCAGTCGCTGCTGCAAGAGATCGCTGGTTTCGAGAGCAAGCCGAGCGTTCAGGCGAACGGCACCGTTCAGCTGCGAGCCATGCGCTCGAAGTTCCGCGAGTTCCTCGTGGGTCTAGGGGTCAGCGGGGGCCGTTCGGCCGACAAGGCTGTTCCGGCAGCACTCTTCGAGGCACCAGAGGAATCCCTCTCAGCATTCCTTCGCGGTCTCTTCGATGCCGACGGCTGCGTCGTCAACCAGGTCGACAAGGGCACGCGCTACGTCGGTCTGGGCAGCAGGTCCCAGGTGCTGCTCCGCGATGTTCAGGAGCTGCTCGGCGGATTCGGCATCCGAAGCCGCATCTACGAGGGGACGGCCCAGGCTGACTCGTTCGCCTACACCCGGCGAACCGGCGAGGAGGTCACCTACGGCACCGAGGGACCGACCTTCGACCTGCGGATCACTGGCCGGTCGATCGCTGAGTTCGCCTTCCTGATCGGTTTCAGCCTGCCTGCCAAGAGCGCGAAGCTGGAAACCCTGCTCTCCAACCACAGCTTCTACGACGTCGACGAGACCGTTGCGCTGACCTCGCGTCGTTCGACCGGCTTCGAGACCACCTACAACCTCACCGAACCGCGCAACCACTCGTACATCGTGTCCGGTGTCGTCGTGGCCAACTGCTCTGAGTACATGAGCCTGGACAACTCGTCCTGCAACCTGGCGAGCCTCAACCTGCTCAAGTTCCTCAAGGACGACGACACCTTCGACGCCGTCACCTTCGCCAAGGCCGTCGAGTTCATCATCACCGCGATGGACATCTCCATCTGCTTCGCCGACTTCCCGACCGAGCCGATCGGTGACACCACCCGCAAGTACCGCCAGCTCGGCATCGGGTACGCCAACCTCGGCGCACTGCTCATGGCCTCCGGCCTGGCGTACGACAGCGACGCCGGGCGGGCCTTCGCCGCAGCGGTCACCTCGCTGATGACCGGCACCGCGTACAAGCGTTCCGCGGAGCTCGCGGGCATCGTGGGCGCCTACGAGGGATACGCCCGCAACGCCGAGGCGCACACCCGCGTCATGCGCAAGCACGCAGCGGCGAACGACGGGGTCCGTACCTTCGGCTCCTTCGACCAGTCCGTCCACCGCGAGGCCGCCAAGGCCTGGCAGGCCGGGCTCGAGATCGGCGCCGTCAACGGCTGGCGCAACGCGCAGGCGTCCGTCCTCGCGCCCACCGGCACCATCGGCTTCATGATGGACTGCGACACCACCGGCATCGAGCCCGACTTCTCTCTGGTCAAGTTCAAGAAGCTCGTCGGCGGCGGCTCCATGCAGATCGTCAACCAGACCATCCCGCGGGCGCTGCGCCGCCTCGGCTACGCCGAGGAGACCATCGAGGCGATCGTCGAGCACATCGCCGAGCACGGGCACGTCATCGAGGCGCCCGGTCTCAAGCGCGAGCACTACGACGTCTTCGACTGCGCCATGGGCGAGCGATCCATCGCGCCCATGGGCCACGTCCGGATGATGGCCGCCGCCCAGCCGTACCTGTCCGGCGCCATCTCCAAGACCGTCAACCTGCCCGAAAATGCCACCGTCGAGGAGATCGAGGACGTCTACCTCCAGGGCTGGAAGCTCGGGCTCAAGGCGCTCGCCGTCTACCGCGACAACTGCAAGGTCGGCCAGCCGCTCTCCGACGCCAAGGCCAAGGGCGCCGACTCGGCCGTGGAGGCCGGGGGAGCGACCAAGACTGTTGTCGAGTACCGCCCGACCCGGCGCCGGCTGCCCAAGTCGCGGCAGTCGCGCACCACGTCGTTCACCGTCGGCGGCGCCGAGGGGTACATGACCGCCGGCGCGTACGACGACGGTGGGCTCGGCGAGGTGTTCCTCAAGCTGGGCAAGCAGGGCTCGACCCTGGCCGGTGTGATGGACGCCTTCTCCATCGCCGTCTCGATCGGGCTGCAGTACGGCGTCCCGCTCGACACCTTCGTGTCGAAGTTCACCAACTTGCGCTTCGACCCGGCCGGCCTCACCGACGACCCGGACGTCCGGATGTCGCAGTCGATCATGGACTACATCTTCCGGCGGCTGGCGCTCGACTACATGCCGTTCGACGAGCGTTCGGCGCTGGGCATCCACACCGCGCAGGAGCGGTCAAGGGCCCTCGACACCGGCTCGTACGAGGAGATCGTCGACACCGACGAGCTCGAGGACGAGCTGGAGACACGGGCCCAGACCGCTCCCGTCGCGGCCCCCCACGTCGACGCCCACCCGGCACCGACCGGAGCCCCAGCGGCCCCGGCCATCGCCCAGGCCGCACCGTCCGACGTGCACTCCTCCGCTGAGCTGATGGAGAAGTTCCTCGGTACGGCGGCTGACGCACCGATGTGCTTCACCTGCGGCACGAAGATGCGGCCTGCCGGTTCCTGCTACGTCTGCGAGGGATGCGGCAGCACCAGCGGCTGCAGCTAGCCAGGGCAACACGTCGAATGGCCCCGACTCCTGGCGAGTCTGGGCCATTCGGCGTTTTCGCGACCACGTGGCCGAGCGGCTGCACGCCGATAGGAACGAGCGCGCAGCGGCCGCAGGTGCGAGCATCGCGGGCGTGACAGATGTCGAGGTCCCGGCCGAGGTCGCCTTCCAGGCGATCAGCCCGTCGGCGGTCGGCCCGCCCCCTCACCCGGACAGCCGGGCCGTGCGCAGAATGACCGAGGGCTGGTGCGTACTGGTCACGTCGGTGCCGGCACTCACGTTCGTCGAGCGCGTACGTACGACGGCTGAAGGGGCTGCCGCCGTCGTCGAGGACGTACGCGCCGTCCTGCGGGCTCACGGGCGCACCAGCGCCGCGTGGTGCCTCGAGACGGAGGGCCAGGCGGACGTCTTGCTGGCGCTGCGAGCCCGAGGGTTGGTCGACTACGACCTGCCCCTGCTGGAGCCGACGTACGCGGCGATGGCGCTCGCGACCGCCCCGGCTGGGACTAGCGGTGCTGACGTCGACGTGCGCCGCGCGCAGACCCTCGAGGAGTACCTGGCGGTCGGGCGGATGGCCTCAGAGGTCTTCGGCCTGACCGGGGACCACCGCGACGGCATGATCGAGGCCATGGGACGGCGGCACCCGATGGAGCGGGACGGGCGCTCGCACATGCGCCAGTACGTCGCGTTCGTCGGCGGCGAGATGGTCGGGGAGGCGCAGTCGAGCGAGCTCGACGCCGGCAGCAACCTGTCTGGCAGCTCCGTCCTGCCGGCGGCGCGGGGCCGAGGTGTCTACCGGGCCCTCGTCCAGGCCCGCTGGGATGACGCGGTCGCCCGGGGGCGGCCCGCTCTGACGGTCCAGGCAGGCGCGATGTCGCGGCCGATCCTCGAACGGCTCGGGTTCGTCACGGTGGCTGAGATGACGGTGCTGCGCGACAGCTTCGAGTGACGAGCTCAGGAGCTGCCGCGGAGGTGGGCAACGGAGTCCCAGGCCGGGTCCGGGCGTACGTCCATCGCGATCGAGCCCTCCGTCCAGCCGCTGAGCGCCGCGCGCAGCTGCTCCACCGCGGGCGTGGTCCCGTCGACGTACGCGTGCAGCACCCGCCGGCCGGCGTGCGTCTCGTGTGCGACGATCCGGCCGGACTCGGCCAGCCGGCGACTGATGTGATCCTCGAGATCCCGGAGCTCAGGGAGCGACCGGGGACCGGGCAAGCCAGTGTCCGTCACATCCGAGAACTTCACGGCGAGCCCGACGTACGTGTCCAGCTGCGGCGCCGTAGCGGCCCGCAGCGGAACCTGGGTGCTGGCCATCACCGGCGCGCCGTCTGCCGCCGTACCCGACCGGAGTGCCCACCGCGCCCGACCGTCATCGTCGACGTAATCAGACCGCACCGTGTCGACGACCGATGCCAAGCTGGACAGCGGAACCGCGTCCAGGGACGGCGATGTCGACGCCTCGATGGTTCCGATCCAGGTCTCGACGGCTGCCTCGCCCAGGACTGCGTCGAGCAGGAGAAATGCCGCCCGCGTGCGTTGCTGCTCGGTCATGGTGGCGAAGGCGGGATGGTGCAGGACCACGTTCACAGCCGGCCCGGCGACACGGGCACCGACCTGTACGGATGCCACGTCCAGCCGCGCGCCGTCGATCGCCAGGGTGACGGTCTCGGGCGAGGCGGCGGGGAGGCGGACGTCGGAGTACTGCCAGGTGGGATCAGCCAGGGGAGCAGCGAGCAGCCATCGTCGGCAGATCGCACGCAGGGCAGGGTCGCCCTCGGCGCTCACCACGAGGACGTGCTCGCTGGTGGTCCCCGGTCCGAGCTCCCACGCCAGGCCCGGGTGGATCTTCTTCGTACGCGCCGACAGCAGCTCGACAACCTGTTCAGGGCGCCGCGCGACGAGGGCGGTCTCCACCTGGCCGCTCGCCGCGGCGACCCACCAGTCCCAGAAGGCTGCGATCGCGCCGTGCCGCGCGTCCGGAAGGCCGGCCGACGCCTTGCGCCGGAAGAAGCTCATCACCTGATCCTGCCAGGGCGTGGCGGGCGTTGTCGGTGGCCTGGGGCACCATGAGGTCATGCCTCCGGCCACGCTTCTGAGTCATGCCGATGCGGACGCCGCGACCGCTGCCGTCCTGCTCGCGCTGGCGGGTCCCGGCGCCCAGCCCAAGGACGACCAGATCGCGGCCGTACGCGCGGTGGCGTCCGACGGTCGGCGCACGCTGGTCGTGCAAGCCACCGGCTGGGGCAAGAGCCTGGTGTACCTCGCGACCGCCCGCGCGGTACGGGACGCCGGCGCCGGCCCGGTACTTGTCGTCTCTCCGCTGCTGGCCCTGATGCGCGACCAGGTGAGCGCGGCGACCAAGGCCGGCCTGGTCGCGGTCAGCCTCAACTCGTCGAACATGGAGGACTGGGAGTCCGTCGAGGCGGCTCTGCTCGCCGACGAGGTCGACATCTTGTTCGTCTCCCCGGAGCGCCTCGCGAACCCGCGGTTCGGCGACCGGATCCTCGATGTGCTGCTCGACCGGCTCGGCGCCCTGGTGGTCGACGAGGCGCACTGCATCTCCGACTGGGGCTTCGACTTCCGGCCCGACTACCAGCGCCTCGCCCGCGTGATGGCAGCGCGCCCCGGCCTCCCTGTCCTGGCGACGACTGCGACGGCGAACACGCGCGTCACCCAGGACGTGGCGGCGCAGCTCGGCCCCGACACCATCGTCCTGCGCGGGCCGCTCGCCCGCGCCTCGCTCACTCTCGCTGTGGTGCCCGGGCTGGGGCACCTCGAGCGGTACGCCTGGGTGGCCGACGCGTTGCGGACGTTGCCGGGCTCGGGCATCGTGTACGCGCTGACGGTGGCCGAGGCTGAACGTCTCGCCGCCTTCCTCGGCCAGGAGCTGGCAGACGAGGGCCACCGCGTCGCTGCGTACACCGGGCAGATGGAGACCGATGCGCGGGCGGACGTGGAGGAGGACCTGCGCGCGAACCGGTTGAAGGCTGTCGTCGCAACGTCGGCCCTCGGCATGGGCTACGACAAACCCGACCTCGCCTTCTGCATCCACGTCGGCTCGCCGTCGTCTCCGGTCGCCTACTACCAGCAGGTCGGTCGCGCGGGCCGCGCGCTGCCCAACGCGGTGGCGGTCCTGCTCCCCGCCGAGACCGACGCGCGGATCTGGGACTACTTCGCGACGGCCAACACTCCCCAGGAGCCGGTGGTCCGGCGGCTGCTCGACGCCCTCGAAGCCGCTGGCGAGCCGCAGTCGATCCCGGCGCTCGAGGCAACCACCGGGATCCGCCGCACGCGCATCGAGGGTCTGCTCAAGGTCCTGGCCGTGGACGGCGCGACCGAGCGCCTCGGATCGGCGTGGGCGGTCACCGGCAAGCCCTGGCAGTTCGACGCCCCCAAGTACGCCGCGCTCACGGCGGCGAGACGAGCCGAGGCCGACCTGATGCGGCACTACGCGGCGGTCGACGGTTGCCTGATGGGCTTCCTGCGCCAGGCCCTGGACGACGTCACGCTCGCCACCGACCCGGCCGCGTGCGGCCGTTGCTCGTACTGCACGGGCGAACTGCCGGAGTCACTCCCGACCGCACCTTCGCCGGAGTCGCTGGAACGAGCGCGTACGTTCTGCCGCGGACTCGACGTCGTGCTCGAGCCGCGCAAGATGTGGCCGTCCGGGATGCCGGAGCGTCGCGGTCGCATCGCTGGCGTCCTGCTCCCGGCCGAGGGGCGGGCCCTGGCGTTCGCGGACGACCCCGGCTGGTCCGACCTGGTCGAGCCGCTGGTCGCGGACACCGAGACGGGACCGGCTGCGGACAGCGAGGTTCCCGACGCCGTGATCGACGGACTTGTCGGAGTGCTCGGGCGTTGGCGGTCGCAGTGGGACGAACGACCAGTTGCTGTCGTCCCGGTCCCGTCGCGCAGCCGACCCGTGCTGGTCGCCTCGATCGCTGCGCGACTGTCCGAGGTGGGCCGGATGCCGGTCGCCGACATCCTCGAGTCAGTGGGACCCAGGCCCGCTTCCGGGGTCGCCTCCGGTGCGCGTGCCGCCGCAGTCGCCGCTTCGATCCGGGTCCGTCCGGGTGCGGAGGTCCCGAGCGGCCCAGTGCTGCTGATCGACGACGTGACCGCCTCGGGCTGGACGATGACGATCGCCGCTGCTGTCCTGCGCGAGGCAGGCGCCGGCGAGGTCTTCCCCCTGGTCCTGCACAAGCGCCCGGGCTAGCGGCCGGGCTAGCGCTACCCCGGTCAGAGGTCGAGGTCGACCACGACGGGTGCGTGGTCGCTCGGGCCGGTGCCCTTGCGGGCCTCGCGGTCGATCCACGTGTCGGAGACGGCCGATGCCATGGCCGCGTTGGCGTACACGAGGTCGATGCGCATCCCCATCCCCTTGTGGAACGAGCCCGCGCGGTAGTCCCAGTACGTGTACGGCGGGCCTTTCGCGATCCGGGGCGGCAGGTCGGTCAGCCCGGCCTCGCGCAAGACCGCCAGCGCCGAGCGCTCGGCCGGCGTCACGTGCGTGGAGTCGACGAAGACCGCCGGGTCCCAGACGTCCTCGTCGGTCGGCGCCACGTTGAAGTCGCCCATCACCGCGAACGGCCGGCTCCCGGAAGCGTCGGCCGCGACCGCCTCGCGCAGCGCCGCGAGCCACCGCAGCTTGTAGGCGTAGTGCGGGTCGTCGAGGGTACGTCCGTTCGGGACGTACACCGAGCGGACACGGACCGGGCCGCAGGTCGCGGCGACGGTCCGAGCCTCCAAGGTCTGCGCGTCGGGGAACCCGGGATCGCCCGGCAGCCCACGTACGACGTCCTCGAGACCGACCCGCGAGAGAACGGCGACACCGTTCCAGCGGCCCTCGCCGTGGTGAGCGACGCTGTAGCCCAGAGGCGTGACCTCGTCCACGGGGAAGGCATCGGTCGCGACCTTGGTCTCCTGCAGGCAGACGACGTCGGGGGCGGCCTCGTCCAGCCAGGCGACCAGCCGGGGCAGCCGCGCGAGGACAGAGTTGACGTTCCAGGTTGCTACGCGCACCCCGACATCATGTACCAGCCCACGGGAGCTGGGCGCGACGCATGTGCTGGAAGTGCTCGCTGCGTCCCCGACCTGGGCCGCCTACTCGATCCGGGTGGCGATTGCTGTGCCGACCTCGACGGTACGGCCCACGGTGCACAACCGGTCGTGCGAGCGCTTCGCGGCATCCGGGAGCAGGGCGCGTGCCGCGTCCCCGCCGTCGCCGTCGGGGAAGCGGACGCGGAAGGTCACTGCGATGTCGGTCAGCCGGTTGCCCTCGTCGTCGCGGATCTTCTCGGCATCGACGGTGACATCGAACGACTCCGGCTGCGCCCGGCGAGAGGTCAGGATGTCGACGTCGATGGAGGTGCAGCTGCCGACGATGATCTGGCCGCCGCGGTCGTTGGTGATGGCGAAGCGCCCGGGCTCGGTGCGGTGGACGCGGATGCTGCGTCGGGTGGAGTCAGCCATGGCGCCCAGGCTACGCCGCAGGCACCCGTGGGTGGCCGGCGAAGAAGGTCCAGATCGTGTCCGTGGCACTGAGCGCAGTCGACGGCGGATCGAGGTGCAGGACCCGCTGCAGCAAGGGTTTCGGCACGCTGCCGGGCCACTGGTGCCCGGCTCCGGCGACGGTCACGAGCTCGACGGTACGGCCCTGCGGGCACTGCGCCACTGAGGTGGTGACGGCGCCCGCGGTCGACGTCTGCGGCGCGGAGCACCCGTCGGTGCTGCGCCAGGTGGCGACGAGTGCGGGTACAGCCGGACCGTTGATCTTCTCGACGCCGTCGCCGGTCCCACCCGCGTACCGGATGGTCTGGTCGGCGATCCCGTGCACGTGGATGACGGAGATCCGCGCGGGGCTGGTGCAGGGGCCGAGCAGGGTCGCCGAGTCCGGTCCGATCGCGGCGAAGACCGAGGTGTTGCAGGCCAGCCGGTACGCCATCATGCCGCCGTTGGAGATGCCGGTGGCATAGACCCTGGCCGGGTCGACGGGCAGCTCGTGGCTGATCGTGGTCACCATCGAGGTGATGAACGCGACGTCGTCGACACCGCTGGTCCCGGGCTTGCCGCAGCACCCGCCGCCGACGTTCCAGGCGTGGTTCATCCCGTCGGGGTACGCGACGACGAAGCCGTCCCGGTCGGCCTCGGCGTCCCAGCCGTACGCTCCCTCGGCCTGGGTACCACTACCGAATCCGCCGTGCAGCATGACGACGAGGGGGACGGGGACGCCGGGCGGGAGGGACGCCGGGCGGTGCAGGTGGTAGGTCCGCTCTAGCCCGTCGACGGTGATGGTCTGGGTGGCCGCGGTGCTCGCGGGGACGGTGGTTCCGATCGCGCCCGACGGTGTGGCCGGGCTGCCCGGCCGCTGGCAGCCGGTCAACGCCGCGGCCAGTGCCAGGAGCGCGGAGCCGCAGGCGGCGACGACGCGCAGTCGTGGAGTCATGCGTCGAGTCTCGGCAGCCGATGTTTGGCGCAGGTAAGGCGGGTGTGCCGCTGTGGTCATGTTGCGGTCGCCCCGTCAGCTGAGGTCGGGGACGCCACTGGACGCCAGCAGCTGGCAGAGCTTGGGCATGCCGGCGGTCTCGGGGCGTTCGGTCAGGAAGGTGGCCTTGGCGGCGAGCTGTGGCGTGAGGAGTGTCCCGCCCAGGCACCAGTACGCGAAGGTCTCGGCGAAGTCCTCGTCGGGATCGGTGGCCGCGTAGGAATCGACGAAGCTGGCGGAGTTCTGCCGGTAGAAGTCGTCGAGCTTCGCCTGCCGGGCCTTGTCGTCGTTCACAACGTCGATGGCGAACCACTGGTCGACGAGGCGTTGGCTCCAGGTCTGCGTCATGTACTCGTCCATGATCGAGCCGGGGAGCGAGCAGCCCATCCCGGTGGGGTACGTGTCACAGCCGTCCGCGGGCTCCGGTGCCGGGTCGGCCTGGCTTGGGTTGAGCGAGAGCAGGTGGCCGAGCTCGTGGACCAGCGTGAGCGCGAGCGTCGAGTCGGCGACACCGGAGTAGCGGATCAGCAGCGTCCACCGGGTGTCGACGGCGTTGTCGGGCCGGACCTCGCCGAGGGTGTCGTCGTCGGGCGTCCCGTCGAAGACGATGAAGCGGTCGATCAACGCGAGGGCCTTGGCCGGGTAGACAGCCCGGACCACCTTCCAGAGCTTGCTGTCACAGGTGCGGCCGTGGCCCGCCGTCTCGGCGCCGAGATTCCCCCTGCGTACCGGATAGGCCGTGACGACGACTTCACGGCTGTCGCCGTCCAGCAGCGCGTGGTCGCGGGCGGTGGGCTTGTGCAACGCGGCCGGCGTGAAGCAAGCCTCAGGGAGCGGCCACAGCCCGTTATGGCTGGCGGCCCCGGCTGAGTCCGGCGCTGTTGCGGTGGCCGGCCCGACTACCTGGGCGCCGCCTCGGATGGCCGCCGGGGCGGAAAACGCGTTCCACCGCGGGACCGCCAGAGCCCCGATCCCCGCGATCAGGAGCGCGGCGGCAGCTACCACGGCGGTGATGCCGCCGATCAGCGCGCGTGTGCTCCACCCCGTACCCACAGTCCGGAGTATCGGACCCCTATCCCTCCGGCTGGACCCACCGCCTTCGTTGATCATGGAGCAGTTGCCCCTTCACCATGAGCAACTTGGGCAACTAGTCCATGATCAACGAGGTGCGGGGCGCTTGGTGGCTTGGAGGGTGTAGGTCTGCGGAAGCCGGGCCGGGCGGTCGACGAGGCGGTACTCGCCGCCGCCGACCTCCTCCAGCGCACCCTCGATCGAGTCCCACGGGACGGTGTCGTGCTCGACCAGCCCGGTGATCTCCATGCCCCGCTCGAGCAGCGCCGTGATGATCTCGCCGAGGCCGTGGTTCCACGAGTGCGCGACGTTGTGCTCGAAGTCGACGTCGGTACGGACGTAGGTGCCCTCTTCCTCGTACACAGCCGGGGCCTCGGTCTCGAAGTACGCCTCCTCGATCACGAGCAGGCCGTCGGGCCGCGTCAGGCCGAGAGTCCACATCATCGGGTGGCCCTCGCGAATGAACAGCCGCCCACCCGGGCGCAGGAGGTCGACGACGACCTGGGCCCAGTCGGCGATCCGGGGGAGCCAGCACAGCGCCCCGATGCCGGTGTAGACGAGGTCGAAGCGCTCGCGGCCGAGCAGGTCAGGCGCGTCGTACACGTCGCCCTGGACGAAGTCGATGTCGGCGCCTGCGCGCTCGACGAGGCGGCGGGCCTCGGTGAGCGACGCGGGGGAGAAGTCGAGCCCGGTCATCCGGGCGCCGAGCCGGGACAGCGACAGGGTGTCGGTCCCGATGTGGCACTGCAGGTGCACGCCGCGCGCCCCGGCGATGTCGCCGAGGCGCGGCCGGTCGAACCTGACGACGTGGCTGAGGAACTCCGGGTCCGCGACGAACTCCTCGACTGAGTAGTCGGGGGAGGCGGCGTGCGCGGGTGCCCGCTCGTCCCAGTTGGCGAGGTTCACTGCGCGGGAGACGTTCACTGGCCGGGAGTCGTCGGTCGGTGTCATGGCGGCACCTTAACCCTGGAATGCTGAATGCGCGTTCAGGTAGGGTCGGGCCATGACCGGTGGAACTGAGCTGCCGCAGGTACGGACCGCGCTGCCCGGGCCGCTGAGCAAGGTCGCCCTGCAGCGCAAGGACCGGGTGCTGAACGGGGTGCTGCGGGACTTCGAAGGCGTGCCGTTCGTGGAGGCCCGCCGCCACGACTACCTGATCGAGGATCTGGACGGGAACACCTTCGCCGACCACGTGAGCGCGTGGGGCGCGGCGCCGTACGGGGCCCACCCGCCGACCGTGCGCGCGGCCCAGCTCGCGGCCTGGGACCGCTACGGCATGGAGATCACCAACTACCTGCAGACCGAGCCGGTGATCGAGCTGGCCGAGCGGCTGGTCGCGCTCGCGCCCGGGCGGATCGCGCGCGTGGCGCCCACGGTGACCGGGACCGAGGCGGTCGAGGGCGCGGTCAAGCTGGCCCGCGAGGCCACCGGGCGGCCGATGATCCTGAGCTTCCTCGGGCAGTACCACGGCGAGTCGACGTACCTCGCGGCGGCCAACTCGACGGACACCTCGGTGCCGACGACGGGCAACGCCCAGTACGTGCCCGGGTTCGTCTTCGCGCCGTACCCCCACTCCTTCCGCGGGCCGTTCCAGCGCGGCGCCGGCCCGTTCGACGACACCCTCACGCTGGACTTCATCGAGAACTGGTTGCTACGCCTGCAGGTCGAGCCGACGCAGATCGCCGGCGTCCTGATCGAGCCGGTCGCCGGGGAGGCCGGCATCCTGGCCCCGTCGGCGGAGTTCTGGGGCGGCCTGACCGCGCTGTGCGACAGGTATGGCTGGCTGCTCATCCTGGACGAGGTCCAGACCTGCCTGGGCAGGTGCGGCACTGTCTTCGCCGCCGACCTGTGGGGGCTGGAGCCGGACATCCTGCTGCTGGGCAAGGGTTTGACCGCCGGCGGCCAGGCGATCGCGGCGATCATGGCGACCGACGCGGTGCTCGCCGACTCGCACACCCACCTGGGCGGGACGTACGCGTGGGAACCGGCCGCCTGCGCGGCAGCCCTGGCCGGGCTCGACCTGCTGGCCTCGGGCGAGGTCCTCGCGAACGTCAAGGAGCTCGGCGCCGTCGCGCGGGAGGAGCTCCTCCCGCTCGTGGACCGCTTCGAGCAGGTCGGAGACGTACGGCCGCTGGGGGCCTGGGTCGCGCTCGAGTTCGTGACCGACAAGGCGTCGATCACCGCGGCGCCCGCGTTCGGGTGGGCGGTGCACCAGAACATGCTCCGGCGCGGGGTGCTGGCGATCAGCGAGGGCAACAAGCCGCTGTACCGGATGCAGCCCGCCCTGACGATGCCGCCCGAGCTCTTCCGGTGGTCCTGCCGCCAGCTGGCGGAGGCGATCGCCCAGGTGGCCGCCGACCCGCCGGTCGAGTAGCAGGCGGCACGGTACGGTCCTGCGCATGACGTACGACGTGAAGCGGATCCGTGCCCAGTACCCGGCCCTGGCGGGCCCGACGGTCTACCTCGACGGAGCTGCCGGGACCCAGTCGCCCGAGGAGGTCATCGAGGCGATCGCAGGCGCCTACCGGGTGGGGACCAGCAACGGTGGGGGCCAGTTCGCGACGAGCGCGCGGGCGGACGGGTTTGCCCAGGCAGCCCGCGACGCCGTGGCCGACCTTGTCGGCGGCGTTGCCGGTGGGGTGGTACTGGGTCCGAACATGACGACGCTGACGTACCGCTTCGCGCGGACGCTCGCCGACTCCTGGACAGCCGGCGACAACATCGTGGTCTCGCGGCTGGACCACGACGCCAACATCCGGCCCTGGGTGCAGCTGGCCGGGCGCAGCGGGGTGGACGTCCGCTGGGCCGAGGTGGACCTCGCCGACGGGACGCTGCCGTTCGCGCAGTACGACGGGCTGGTCGACGAGCGCACCCGTCTCGTTGCCGTGACTGCGGCGAGCAACGTACTGGGGACCCGCCCTGACGTCCGCTCCATCACCGACCTCGCTCGCTCCCGCGGGGCCCTGTCGTACGTCGACGGGGTGCACTCGACCGCGCACGGGGTGACGGACATCGGGGCGTACGGGTGCGACTTCTATGCGACCAGCGCGTACAAGTGGGTCGGCCCGCACGTGGGGTGCGTGATCGCCGACCCGCTGTTCCTGGCCGGCCTGCGGCCGGAGAAGCTCGCGTCGTCGTCGAACGAGGTGCCTGACCGCTTCGAGTGGGGGACCCCGTCGTACCAGAACTTCGCCGGCGTGGCGGCGGCGGTCGACCACCTGGCCGGGTTGGACGACGAGGCCCGCGGCACCAGGCGCGAGCGGCTGGTCGCGTCCCTGGGCGCCGCGGAGAAGCACGAGCAGCGCCTCCTCGGCGACCTGCTGGCGGGGCTGGCCGCCGACGAGCGGATCACGGTTTATGGACGAGCACCGCACCGCACGTCCACGGTCTATTTCACCGTCGCGGGGTTGACGCCGCAGCAGGTTGCGGCGGGGCTGGCAGCTGCGAGCGTCAACGTCTGGGACGGCCACAACTACGCGTACGAGGTGACCGCGGCGCTGGGTATCCGCGACGCGGGCAGCGCCGTCCGGGTCAGCCTCGACCACTACACGGACGACGCGGACGTGGCGCGGCTGCTCGAGGCGCTGGAGCTCGTGGGCCGTTCCGCCTGACCCTGCTCCCGACTTGCCAGCTGAGGATTCGCCAGCAGCGCCGGTCCGGCGGCCCGCGCCGCCACGCACGCCCAGGTTCGCCACGGAATCCAGTGCTCGCGCCCGTATGCCTCGAGCTCGGTGGGGCTCAGCGCCCGGCCGGCGCCGGTGAGCTCGCCCGCGAGCGCGAGCAGCTGCGGCTCGGCGGTGGGCAGGACGTCCACGTGGCCCAGCGCCCGGACGATGACGAGCTCGGCATAGAACGGACCGATCCCGTCGAGCTCGCGCAGCCGGGCGGCCGCTTCACCGATCGGCAGCGCCCGGAGCTCGGCGGTGCCGAGCCGCCCCTGCAGTGCTGCCCGGGCGACCCCGTGGAGCCGCTCGATCTTCTCGGCGGACAGGCCGGGGAACGCGTCCACCGTCAGCAGCTGCCGAGGGGTCGGCATGACCGGGATCCGCTGCCCACCCACGTCGATCGTCGCGCCGTGGGCGACGGACAGGTCGGCTCGGACCTTGGCCATCTGCTGTCGTGGCCGGCGAGCCGAGAGCACTGCCCAGGCGAGCGCCTCGTACGCCGAGTAGAAGAGCGGCGGCCGCAGCCCGGGCCGCACACGTTGCAGCTGACCGATGAGCGGGTCGCGGTCGCCGAGCGCGTCCCAGCCGGTCGCGTCGACGTCGACCGAGAGCACGCGGGCGACTTGGGCACCTACCGCGTCGAGCGACTTGGGGCCGGCGCCGCCGATGTCGAGCGCCAGCCTCCCGGACGGTTGCCGGGTCACGACGGCGGCGACCTGCTCGTCGTACCCGTCGAGGACGAAGCCGAGCGGCATCGTGGCGGCGTCTGGGGCTGCCTCGCGCTGGCCGAAGCCGAAGTTGATGGACTGTGTCAGGTCGAACCGGCCGACCGGTGTGATCTCCATGGGGACACCTTGGATCAAGGGTCCGACAGCCGGTGGCAGCAGGTCAGCGGTACGGGCCGCCGTCGCGTCCGTTGCGGTCAGCGAGCAGCCCGGCCAGCGTCGCGACCGCGATCTCGGCAGGGGAGCGCGAACCGATGTTGAGGCCGATCGGTCGGTGCACACGGGCGATGTCCGTGTCGTCGAAGCCACGTTCGCGCAGCGCCGCGACGTGCGGTGCCGTGTGCCGCGGGCTCCCCATCACGCCGACCCAGCGAGGGCTCCCGCGCAGCACGTCGGCGAGGACGTCGCCCAGCTCGGGCCGGTCGTGGTCGGTCACGACGACGTCGGTGGTCGCGTCGAGCCCGGCGCTCGCCGCGTCGGCGACCTCGGGCAGCCGGCCGCCGCGCCTGGCCGGGTCCGGCTCGAGGATGACAACGGCGTAGCCCACGTGCTCGGCGAAGTGCGCCAGCTCGCGGCACACGGGGGAGCTGAAGACGGCTACCAGCCGGCGGTCACCGGTGGGGGCGGGCAGGTCGCCGTGGGCGATCGCGCAGGCGACTCCGTCGTCGTGGACATGCGGCTCTGCGGTCATCGTGGGCGCCCCTGTTCAGCCGTGATCGGTGGCGGCGGGCTCGGCGACGAAGAGCGGGATCTGCCGGTCCGTCTTGATCTGGTACTCCGCGTACGGCGGGAACGCGGCGACGGCCCGCTCCCACCAGAGCGCCTTCTCCTCGCCGGTCACCTCGCGGACGACCATGTCCTGACGCACCGGCCCGTCCTGCAGCTCGACTCGTGGGTCGGCGAGCAAGTTGTAGTACCAGACCGGGTGCTTGGGCGCCCCGCCCATCGATGCGACCACGGCGTAGCGGCCCTCGTGCTCGACGCGCATCAGCGGTGTCTTGCGGATCTTGCCCGACTTGGCGCCGAGGGTGGTCAGGACGATGACCGGCAGGCCGTGCAGCTGGGTGCCCTGGGTCCCGCCGGAGCTCTCGATCAGCTCGACCTGGTCGCGGACCCACTGCTGGGTGCTGGGCTCGTACTCTCCGACCAGGGGCATGGGCTCAGTTAACACGACCGTCCCTACTCACACGACCCGGACGTCCTCGCCGTGGACGCTGACCTGGTCGCCGGCCACGAGCTGCCGGCCGCGCCTGGTCTCGACCTCGCCGTTCACGGTCACGACGCCTTCGGCCAGCAGCGCCTTGACGTCGGAGCCGGCGTCGACGACATCGATGAGCTTGAGCAGCTGGCCGAGCCTGATGACGTCGTTCTTGAGCTTCACTTCGCGCATGGGGCAAGCATGCCCGGTCCGGTCCGGGCGGCGACCTGACTCGCCGGGGCGCGGTGCTGGTGCGGGACCTGTGAACCCGGGTTCGCTCTTCGGCGTCCTTAAGCCCTGCTCGCACGGATGGGGGCAGGTCTTAAGGAAGGGCGAAGGGACAATGACGCCGTGCCCACCGTCGACCCTCTCGCCGCTGGGCCGGCCGCTGGGCTGGCTGACGAGCTCGTCGCCGAAGGCTGCATACGCGGCGCGGCGCTCGGGCTCGTCGTGGCGCCCGGGCTCGGGGTCGCTCTCGCCTGGCCGGTCGGCCGACGGGGCGTCGCAGCGAAGAGCCCCGCTGACGTCGCAGCAGTGCTCAGCTCGCTCGCTCCGCTCGACCCGCGCTGGACCTGGTGGACCGCCCAAGGCACCGCCGCAAGCCTCGTCGCCGCCGGCCTGCGGCCGAGGGCCTGCTGGGACGTCGGAGCGGTCGGAAGGCTGCTGCACGGGCTACGACGCGACGACCCCGCTGCGGTTTGGGCGGCCGAGCGAGAGCTGCCGGAGGCACCAGTCACCCGCGGTCAGCTCGACCTGCTGGATCTCGAGGGAGAGGACGGCGAGCCGGTACGCAGCGACGGTCAGCTGAGCCGTGACTGGCTTCGCGGGCGCTGGGCGCAGGACCTGGAGTCCGCGCAGACCTGGGCGGCGCTGGCGCTGGAGGTCCAGGCCAGCCAGCAGGCCAGGTTGACCGCGGCCGCCGACCCCCGCGCGCACACCGGCCGACCCGGTGGCACGAACCTGGCGACCCTCACGGCGTACGCGGAGTCGGCGGCCGCGCTGCTCGCGGTCGAGCTCGAGCACGACGGCCTGCCGCTGGACCGCGGGGTCCTGGAGGCAATGCTGCGTGAGCTCGTGGGCGAGCGGCCGTCGGACCCGGCCCACGAGGCGAGGTTGCGCGCGCAGCGCGACGAGCTGGTCCTGCGCCACTTCCCCGAGTCGGGCGTCGACCTGCGCAACCCTCTGCAGGTGCGCGCGATGCTCAGCCGGAGCGGCATCGACGTCCCGGACACGCGGTCGTGGCGGCTCGAGCCTTACGCCGCGAGCTCACCAGCGGTGGCCGCGCTGCTGGCGTGGCGAAAGGCCGAGCGCGTCTCGACGACGTACGGGTACGCCTGGCTGGAACGCAGCGTCCAGGGTGGCCGGCTGCGGGGCGCCTGGAGTGCGGCCGACGGCGGGGCCGGCCGGATGACTGCGCAGGCCGGCCTGCACAACATGCCGACCGAGCTGCGTCCGGCAGTCTGCGCCGAGGACGGGATGGTCTTCGTGCGCGGCGACCTGGGGCAGGTGGAGCCCCGGGTCCTGGCCGCGGTGTCCGGCGACGAGGGGCTGGCCGGGGCCGCGACCGAGGACGACATGTACGCGCCGGTCGCCCGCCGGCTGGGGTGCGACCGGCCGACTGCCAAGGTGGCCGTCCTGGCTGCGATGTACGGGCAGACCTCGGGACCGGCCGGCGAGGCGCTCAAGCAGATGGACCTGACCTACCCGAAGGCGATGGCGTACCTGCGCGACGCCGAGGCGGCCGGACTGGCTGGTGCCGACAAGCGGACGTACGGCGGCCGGCTGCTGCCCGGGCTCGGTGAGCCGGGCTCGGGTGGCCATGGCAGGTACGTCCGCAACGCCGTCGTCCAGGGCGCCGCCGCCGAGCTCTTCAAGGCCTGGGCCGCGACCGTCCGCAGCGGGCTGGCCGCGGCCGATGTCGAACCCGAAGCCGAACGTGTCGCCGGCCAGATCGTGCTGTGCCTGCACGACGAGCTGCTCCTGCACGTACCAGCCGCGAGCGCCGACGCGGCCGCTGCCCTCCTGGCGTCCGCGCTCGACGCGACGACAGCCTGGTGGGCGGCCGGCAGCGGCGTACGTTTCGTCGTCCAGGTCGCCGTCGGCCCGACCTGGGCTGCCGCGCACTGACTTCGCCCCGCCAGCTCCGCACGTCCAGCGCTCCTCGTGCAGAGGTGGCAGGCTCAGAGCATGGACGAGGTCGACGAGCTGGCCAGCCGCGTCGCCGGCGGCGGGGTCGTCGTGCTCTCCGGAGCTGGGCTGTCCACCGAGTCCGGCATCCCCGACTACCGCGGGCCGACCGGGCTGGCGCGGCGGCAGACCCCCATGGAGTACCAGCTCTTCGTCCGCGACGCGCAGGCACGTCGGCGCTACTGGGCCCGCAGCTATCTCGGCTGGCGGCACCTCGCCCGGGCCGTCCCCAACGACGGCCACCGCGCCGTCGCGGACCTGCAGCGTCAGGGCGTGGTCGCCGGCATCATCACCCAGAACGTCGACGGGCTGCACCAGGCAGCGGGCGCCCGGGACGTCATCGAGCTGCACGGCGGGCTGGTCCAGGTCATCTGCTTGGGCTGCGGCGCAGTCTCGGAGCGCGCCGACCTCGACAGTCGCCTGCGCGCGGCCAACTCGGGCTGGGTCGCGCGGGTCACCGCGGTCAACCCCGACGGGGACGTCGACCTGGCTGAGGTCGACGCGTCCGGCTTCGTACCGGTGGACTGTGCATCCTGCGGCGGGCTGCTCAAGCCGGACGTCGTGTTCTTCGGGGAGTCCGTCCCGGCCGACCGGGTGGTGCGGTGCTTCGAGCTGGTGGCTGCCGCGCGCCTGCTGCTCGTCATCGGCTCCTCGTTGACCGTGATGTCCGGGCGGCGGTTTGTACTGCGTGCCGACGAGCTCGGGATCCCGGTCGCCATCGTCAACCAGGGTCCGACCCGCGGCGACCCGTACGCCACGCTCACGGTCGACGCCCCGCTCGGCACAGTCCTGCCCGCGCTGGCCCGATCGGTGCGGGCCGACCAGGCCGCAGCCCGCTACCAGGGAGCGGGTTCGTAGTCCTTGAGGAAGCAGCCGTGCAGGTCTTCGCCGGCCTCGCCACGCACGATGGGGTCATAGACCCGGGCAGCGCCGTCCACGAGGTCGAGCGGGGCGTGGAACCCCTCCTCCGCGAGCCGGACCTTCAGCGGGTGCGGCCGTTCGTCGGTGATCCAGCCGGTGTCGACGCTGGTCATCAGGATGCCGTCGGTCGCGAGCATCTCGGCAGCGCTGGTCCGGGTCAGCATGTTCATCGCGGCCTTGGCCATGTTCGTGTGCGGGTGCCCCGGCCCCTTGTACGCCCGGCTGAACTGGCCTTCCATCGCCGAGACGTTGACGACGTAGGTGCGCCGAGCAGTCGACGCGGCCATCGCGGGCCGCAGCCGGCTGACCAGGATGTATGGCGCCACCAGGTTGCAGAGCTGGACCTCGAGGAGCTCGATCGGGGTGACCTCGTGCACCACCTGAGTCCAGCTGTTGACGTCGTGAAGGTCGGGGACGAGCCCACCGGCGTCGATCGCGGTGGACGTGGCGATCCTGGCGATCGAGGCCGAGCCGGCCCGCAGCGCGAGTGCGGTGACCGTGGCCGCGTCGAGCACCGGGTGCTCGTCCAGCGAGCTCACGAGCGCGGCTGGGTGGGCGTCGCTGGTGTGCCCGAAGGACAGCAGCTCCGGCATGGGCCCGGCGGCTGCCAGGTCAAGTGCCGCGAGCTCGGCGTCGGCCAGCGCTGAGTAGGCCCCGGCCGACCGACGTACCGTCTGGGCCGCGTTGTTGATCAAAATGTCCAGCGGGCCCTGCTCGCTGACCGCGTCCGCGAGCGAGACGACCTGGGCCGGGTCGCGCAGGTCGATCCCCACGATCCGCAGCCGGTGCAGCCAGTCGGCACTGTCCGGCATCGCGGTGAACCGGCGTACCGCGTCCCTAGGGAAGCGCGTCGTGATCGTCGTGTGGGCGCCGTCGCGCAGCAGCCGCAGCGCGATGTACATGCCGATCTTGGCCCGGCCGCCGGTGAGCAGGGCGCGGCGTCCGGTGAGATCGGTACGGGCATCGCGGCGGTCGTGGTTGCGGGCCGCACAGTCCGGGCACAGCTGGTGGTAGAACGCGTCGACCACGTGGTAGCGCGTCTTGCAGACGTAGCAGGCACGCGAGTTCACGAGCGTCCCGGCGATCGCACCCGCGACCTGCGACACCAGCGGGATGCCCTCGGTCTCGTCGTCGATGCGGTCGGGCGAACCGGTAGCCGTCGACGCCGTCACTGCCTCGTCCGCAGCGATCTCGGCGGCCCGACGCTCGGCCCGCCGGCGCAGCTTCACGGACTTGAAGTGGGCCGCGGTGGCTCGGCGGACCGCGACCGCGTCGGGGTGCTCCACCGGGAGGTCCTCGACCTGGGCGAACACCCGCAAGGCGATCTCCAGGTCGCTCGGGTCGACGCCGGTCACGGCCCGAACTCTACGGGGCCGGCTGACATGACAGCCGACACGACCGTTCCGCAGGCACCCCGCACGGGCGGGACGGAGCAGGGGTGGAAGAGTGGCGGAATGCTGCGGGTGGCGATCATCGGTTCAGGTCCGGCAGGGGTGTACTCCGCTGCGGCCCTGGTGCAGCGCGGCGACGTCGCCATCGACATCTTCGAGCGGCTCCCGTGCCCGTTCGGGCTCGTGCGCTACGGCGTCGCGCCCGACCACCCCAAGATCAAGTCGATCGCGTCCGCGCTGCGCAAGACCTTCGAGGAGCCAGTCGTACGTTTCCTCGGCAACGTCGAGGTGGGACGCGACCTGACCTTGGCTGACCTGCACGGTCTCTACGACGCCGTCATCTACTCCAGCGGTGCCTCGGTGGACCGCCGCCTCGGGATCCCCGGCGAGGAACTGCCCGGCAGCTTCTCGGCGACCGAGTTCGTCGCGTGGTACTGCGGCCACCCGGACGCCCCCCTCGACCGCTTCGCGCTGCAGTCGCGCGGCGTCGCGGTCATCGGTGTCGGCAACGTCGCCCTCGACGTGACCCGCATCCTGGCCAAGACCACGGCCGAGCTGCGCTCCACCGACCTGCCTGACCACGTCCTCGACGTCCTGCGCCGCAGCCAGGTGGAGGACATCCACCTGATCGGGCGGCGCGGGCCGGCGCAGGCGAAGTTCAGCACCAAGGAGCTGCGCGAGCTCGGTGAGCTGGCCGGTGCGGACATCCTCGTCGACCCGGCCGACCTGATGCTGGACGAGGCGAGTGCCGAGCTGGTCGCGACCGAACCATCGGTACGTCGCAACATCGAGGTGCTGCGGGAGTGGGCCGAGCGGATGCCGGCCGGGCGCCCACGGCGGGTGCACGTACGATTCATGCTCCGCCCGGCGGAGGTCCTGGGAACAGACGCCGTGAGCGGCCTGCGGCTGGAGAGCACGGGCTCCGGCGCCGGCCTGACCATCGACGCCGGCATGGTGCTGCGGGCCGTCGGCTACCGCGGGATCCCGAGCCCGGGCCTGCCGTTCGACGACGACCGTGGGGTCATCCCGTCCGTGCTCGGGCGGGTCCAGCGAGACGGCGTCGCCGTGCCCGGGGAGTACACGGCGGGCTGGATCAAGCGGGGGCCCACCGGCGTGATCGGGACCAACAAGAGTGACGCGAGCGAGACGGTGGCCTCGTTGCTGGCGGACGCCGACGCCGGGCTCCTGCCGACGGCGCCCGAACGGGACCCGGCCGCGGTCCTGGCTCTGCTCGCCGAGCGCGGGGTCGAGGTCGTCAGCTGGGACGGCTGGCAGGCGATCGAGGCCGCTGAGGCTGACCTCGGCCGGGCCCAGGGCCGCGACCA
>JANYIP010000223.1 GCA_025361995.1 Streptomycetales bacterium
CGACACGATCGCCCGCTACCAGCGGATGCGCGGGCGCGAGGTCTTTTACCCGATGGGGTGGGACGACCACGGCCTGCCCACCGAGCGCCGGGTGCAGAACTTCTACGGGGTGCGCTGCGACCCGTCGCTGCCGTACGACCCGGCGTACGCACCGCCTGCCGAGAAGTCCAAGCAGCAGGTCCCGATCTCGCGGGCGAACTTCGTCGAGCTCTGCGCCCGGCTGACCGCCGAGGACGAGGTGGCCTTCGAGCAGCTGTGGCGCCGGCTCGGGCTCTCCGTCGACTGGAGCCTGCAGTACGCGACCATCGACGACGCCTCCAGGACCGCCGCTCAGCGGGCGTTCCTGCGCGCCGCGGCGCGCGGTGAGGCGTACCAGGCGGAGGCTCCGACGCTGTGGGACGTCACCTTCCGTACTGCGGTGGCGCAGGCCGAGCTCACCGACAAGGAGCAGGACAGCGCGTACCACCGGCTGGCCTTCCACTCCGCCGGCGGGGCCACCGTCGAGATCGAGACCACCCGGCCCGAGCTCCTCGCGGCCTGCGTGGCGGTGGTCGCCCACCCGGACGACGAGCGCTACCAGCCACTCTTCGGCAGCACCGTGACGACACCGCTGTTCGGGGTCGAGGTCCCGGTGCTCGCGCATGTGCTCGCGCAGGCCGACAAGGGCAGCGGCATCGCGATGGTCTGCACCTTCGGCGACACCACCGACGTCACGTGGTGGCGCGAGCTCGCCCTGCCCACCCGGGCCATCATCGGCCGCGACGGGCGGATCGTCGCCGACCCCCCGGCCGGGGTCGACTCTGCGGCGGCCCGGGCTGCGTACGCCAGGCTCGCCGGGTCCACCGTCTTCACCGCGAAGGCGACCACGGTCGAGATGCTGCGCGAGTCCGGCGAGCTGCTCGGGGAACCGCGGCCGATCAAGCACCCGGTCAAGTTCTACGAGAAGGGCGACAAACCGCTCGAGATCGTGGCGTCCCGGCAGTGGTACATCCGCAACGGTGGCCGCGACGCCGACCTGCGCGCTCGGCTGGTGGCCAGGGCAGCCGAGATCACCTGGCACCCGGCCTTCATGCGGGCGCGCTACGAGAACTGGGTCGAGGGCCTCAACGGCGACTGGCTGGTGAGCCGTCAGCGGTTCTTCGGGGTGCCCTTCCCCGTCTGGTACGCCCTCGACGCGGCCGGCGACCCCGACTACGACCACCCGATCACCGCGGCCGAGGACACCCTGCCGGTGGATCCCTCCTCGGACTGCCCGCCCGGGTTCTCGGCCGACCAGCGCGGCAAGCCAGGCGGATTCATGGGCGACCCGGACGTGATGGACACCTGGGCCACCTCGTCGCTCAGCCCGCAGATCGCTGGCGGCTGGGAACGCGACCCCGACCTCTTCGCCCGAGTCTTCCCGATGGACCTGCGCCCGCAGGGGCACGACATCATCCGTACCTGGCTCTTCTCCACGGTCGTCCGATCTGACGCCGAGTTCGACTGCGTCCCGTGGAGCCACGCGGCGATCTCCGGCTGGATCCTCGACCCGGACCGAAAGAAGATGGGCAAGTCCACCGGGAACGCGATGACTCCGCTCGGGGTCCTCGAGGAGCACGGCTCCGACGCGGTGCGCTACTGGGCGGCCAGCGGCAAGCCGGGGACCGACACCGCGTTCGAGGTCGGGCAGATGAAGATCGGGCGCCGCCTCGCCATCAAGCTCCTCAACGCGAGCCGGTTCGTGCTCGGAGACGATGTCGGCGGCGGGGGCGCCGGTGCCGCTGCGGCTGACGTGATCACCGAGCCGCTCGACCGGGCCCTGCTCGCCGAGCTCGCCAGCGTCGTCGAGCGGGCGACCGCAGCCTTCGACGGGTACGACTACAGCCGAGCGCTCGAGGTCACCGAGACGTTCTTCTGGAACTTCTGCGACGACTACCTCGAGCTGGTGAAGGAGCGCGCGTACGGCACCCGGGGCGACGAGGCAGCGGCGTCCGCGCGGGCTACCCTCGCCGAGGCCCTGTCCGCCCTGCTCCGGCTTTTCGCCCCGGTGCTGCCCTTCGTGACCGAGGAGGTGTGGTC
>JANYIP010000227.1 GCA_025361995.1 Streptomycetales bacterium
GTTCTCGATCCGGGCGCGGACGTTCAGCCCGTCGTCGTCCTTCTTGAACCGCTCGGTCGCCTGACCGCAGCCCCCGAACTTCTCCCCCGGGCGCGCGCGTGCCCGGCATCTTCGCCCTCACCGGCAGAGCCTGAGCGTACGTGCGCGTCCTCCCCAGCAGAGGACGTCAGATGGTCACCCCAGCTCCCGACACCGACGCCGCCCCGCGGCGCGAGCGTCCCGAGCGACCCGTCCGACCCGGCAAGCCCCGCGGCGAGGGACAGTGGGCGCTGGGGTTCCACGAGCCCCTCAACGCGAACGAGCGGTTCAAGAAGGACGACGACGGGCTGAACGTCCGCGCCCGGATCGAGAACATCTACAGCCACCGCGGCTTCGCCTCCATCGACGCCTCCGACCTGCGCGGCCGGATGCGCTGGTGGGGGCTCTACACCCAGCGCGCCGAGGGAATCGACGGCGGACGCACGGCATCCATGGAGCCGGAGGAGCTCGACGCCCCCTTCTTCATGCTGCGGGTCCGGATCGACGGCGGGCGGCTGTCGTTGGAGCAGCTGCGTACGGTCGCCACGATCTCCACCGACTTCGGCCGCGACACCGCTGACGTGACCGATCGGCAGAACATCCAGCTGCACTGGATCCGGATCGAGGACGTGCCGGAGATTTGGCGCCGGCTCGAGGCCGTGGGCCTGTCATCGGCCGAAGCGTGCGGCGACACCCCCCGCGTGATCCTCGGGTCGCCGGTCGCGGGCATCGACCCCGACGAGATCGTCGACGGCACGCCAGCCATCGAGGAGATCGTGCGGCTGCACGTGGGCAACCCGGCGTACTCCAACCTTCCGCGCAAGTTCAAGACGGCGATCAGCGGCTCGCCGCACCTTGACGTGGCGCACGAGGTCAACGACCTGTCCTTCGTCGGCGTACGCCACCCTGAGCACGGCCCCGGCTTCGACGTCTGGGTGGGTGGCGGCCTGTCGACCAATCCGCACCTGGCCCAGCGGCTCGGCGTCTTCGTCTCGCTCGACGAGGTCACGGCCGTCTGGGCCGGCGTCGTGGGGATCTTCCGCGACTACGGGTACCGCCGGCTGCGTACCAAGGCACGGCTCAAGTTCTTGGTCGCCGACTGGGGCGTCGAGAAGTTCCGCGAGATCCTCGAGAAGGAGTACGTCGGGCACCCGCTGCGCGACGGCCCTGCCCCCGGCGACCCCCCGCGCGGGCGCCGCGACCACATCGGCGTGCACGTGCAGAAAGATGGCCGGTTCTCGATCGGTGCCAAGCCGACGGTCGGCCGGATGTCTGGCGCGGCCCTGACCGCTCTGGCCGATGCGGTCGAGTCGGCCGGCGGCTCCGGGATCCGGCTCACCGTCGAGCAGAGCCTGGTGGTGGTGGGCATCCCCGCCGAGGGCGTCGACGCGCTGGTGACGACGCTGGCCACCCTGGGCCTGGACACCGACCCGGGGACGTTCCGCCGGGGAGCGATGGCCTGCACCGGCATCGAGTACTGCAAGCTCGCCATCACCGAGACCAAGGCGAACGCGACCCGGCTGGTCGCCGAGCTCGAGGAGCGGCTGCCCACCTTCAGCCAGCCGCTCACCATCCACGTCAACGGCTGCCCCAACTCCTGCGCCCGGATCCAGGTCGCCGACATCGGCCTCAAGGGCGTGCTCGTGGCGGACGGAAGCGGCGGTGACGCCGAGGGGTTCCAGGTTCACCTGGGCGGCCGTCTCGGGCAGGAGGCCGGCTTCGGCCGGACCGTACGTGGGCTCCGGGTCGCCGCCGACGACCTGACCGACTATGTCGAGCGGGTGGTCCGCCGGTTCGACGACGGTCGCTGCGACGACGAGACATTTGCCGCCTGGGCGGTTCGGGTACCCGAGGAGGAGCTCCGATGAGCGTCATCTACGCGACTGCGGCGACCCGTGAGCTGGCCGAGGCGGCCGACCGCCGGTTCGCCCACGCGCACCCCCTCGAGACCCTGGCCTGGGCCGGCAAGACCTTCGGCTCGCGCCTGGTGGTCGCGTCGTCGATGGCGGACGAGGTCGTCTCGCACCTGGCCTCGCAGGCGGTACCAGGGGTCGACGTCGTCTTCCTCGACACCGGCTACCACTTCCCGGAGACCATCGAGTTCCGGCACCAGGTCCAGCGCCGTCTCGACGTCACCATCATCGACGTGACGCCTGAGCTGACTGTGCCCGAGCAGGACGCGGCCTACGGCCCCAGGCTGCACGGTCGCGACCCCGACGCCTGCTGCGCGATGCGCAAGGTCGAACCCTTGCACCGTGCCTTGGACCCGTACGACGCCTGGGTGAGCGGGGTCCGGCGCGAGGAGTCGACGTCGCGCTCGCACACGGCTGTCGTCGCCTGGGACGCCGCGCGGGGCAAGGTCAAGATCAACCCGATCGCCGCCTGGACGCAGGAGCAGGTGGACGACTACGTCGCGACGCACGGTCTGCGCTACAACCCGTTGCGCCAGCTCGGCTTCACCTCCATCGGCTGCGCACCCTGCACCCGGGCCGTAGCTCCGGGCGAGGACCCGCGGGCGGGCCGCTGGGCCGGATTCGCCAAGACCGAGTGCGGGCTGCACCGATAGTCCGTTCGCACTGCTGCCTTTCTCGGCAGCCGGCCCCGCCAGGTATCGCCGGACCCCCGCCATGCCCCACACTCGCACCGTGAGTCAGCCATGAGCCTGCCTCCGCTCGTCCTTGCCGCGCACGGGAGTCCCCACCCAGACCACGCGGCCAGCGTCCTCGTGCTGCGGGACGCCATCGGGCGCCGCGGCGACGTGCACGTCGGCTGGCTCGACTTCGCCGAGCCCGACCTTGCGGGTGCCGTGAGCATGGCCCGCGAGTCCACCAACGAACGCCTCACCGGGGCCGAGCTGCGCTCTCGCCGGCGCGGTCCCGTCGTCGTCGTCCCCCTGCTGCTGGCGGCCGGGTTCCACGCCAAGGTCGACATCCCCGCGATGCTCGCCGGGGTACGTCGGGTGATCGTCACGCCGACGCTCGGCCCCGACCCGCTGCTCGCCGCCGCGGTCGCCCGGCGGCTGACCGACACCGGGACCCCCCGGCAGGATCCGATCGTGCTCGCGGCTGCCGGCTCGTCCGACGAGTATGCGCTGGCCCAGGTCGAGGCCGTCGCCGAGCACCTGCGCGCCCTGCGGTCCGGCGAGGTGCGGACGGGGTTCCTCGCCGGCGACGGGCCGGGGTTGGCCGACGTCGTCAGCGAGCTGGCCGCCGGCGACGACCCGGTCACAGTGGCCACGTACCTGCTGAGCCCCGGGAGTCTCGCCGACCGCGTCGCGGAGGTCTCCCGGGCCGCCGGCGCCGCCAAGGTCACCGCACCGATCGGGGTCGCGCCCGAGCTGGTCGAGCTGATCCGGGCGCGCTGGCTGGCTGCTGGCTCCACCTGAGACCCCGCCGGGACCCGGCGAGCCCCGGTGAGTTCCGGGAAGGCAGCGCAGGCTCCTGGCAGGAGTTCACCCGGAGTTCGTGAAAGAGTGTGGCGGCAGACGGTCGCCACCAGCGCAGCAGGGATGTCCATTGAACGGGAACTCCACCTACCGGCACACGAACACGGCCATCCTGTCCGTGTCCGCGGTCGAGGCACCGCGGGTCGTGACGTCCGCGCAGCTCGACGAGCGGCTCGAAGGCACGCTCACCCGGCTCGGCCTGCGCCCCGGCCTGCTCCAGGGCCTGGCCGGGATCCACGAGCGGCGCTGGTGGGACGAGGAGACCAGCTTCGCCGACGCGGCGGCGATGGCCGGCGCCAAAGCCCTGGCGGAGTCCGGCATCGACCCGGGCCGTACCGGTCTCATGATCAACACCTCGGTCAGCCGCGAGCACCTCGAGCCGTCGGCGGCCGTCGAGATCCACCACGTCCTCGGGCTCCCGACGTCCTGCGTGAACTTCGACCTCTCCAACGCCTGCCTCGGGTTCGTCAACGCGATGCACCTGGCCGGCACGATGATCGATGCCGGCCACATCGAGTACGCCGTGATCGTGGACGGCGAGAGCGCGCGCTACACGCAGGAGAAGACGATCGACCGGCTGAACCGCCCGCAGACCACGGTCGAGGACCTGTTCAGCGAGTTCGCGACGCTGACGCTCGGCTCAGGTGCTGCCGCGGTCGTGCTCGGGCCGGCCGACCAGCACCCTGGGGCGCACCGACTGATCGGCGGCGTCGCCCGCGCGGCGTCCGAGCAACACCAGCTCTGCGTCGGCGACCTGGAGTCGATG
>JANYIP010000244.1 GCA_025361995.1 Streptomycetales bacterium
CTACATCATCGCGCTGCCGTTCTTCGGCATCGTGTCCGAGATCCTGCCGATCTTCAGCCGCAAGCCGATCTTCGGGTACAAGGGACTGGTCTTCGCGACCCTCGGCATCGCGGCCCTGTCCGTCGCGGTGTGGGCGCACCACATGGTCGTCACCGGCGCGGTCCTGCTGCCGTTCTTCTCGTTCATGACGTTCTTGATCGCGGTACCCACCGGGGTGAAGTTCTTCAACTGGATCGGCACGCTCTGGCGAGGGTCCCTGACCTTCGAGACACCCATGCTCTGGGCGATCGGCTTCCTGGTCACGTTCCTGTTCGGCGGCCTGACCGGCATCATCCTGGCGTCGCCCCCGCTGGACTTCAACGTCTCCGACAGCTATTTCGTGGTGGCGCACTTCCACTACGTGGTCTTCGGCACCGTGGTGTTCGCGATGTTCGGCGGCTTCTACATGTGGTGGCCGAAGATGACCGGCAAGATGCTCGACGAGCGGCTCGGCAAGGTCCACTTCTGGCTGCTGTTCATCGGCTTCCACACCACGTTCCTCATCCAGCACTGGCTCGGTGTCGAGGGCATGCCGCGCCGGTACGCGGACTACCAGGCGGCCGACGGCTTCACCACGTTCAACACGATCTCGACGATCGGGTCGTTCATCCTCGGTGCCTCGACGCTGCCGTTCCTCTACAACGTGTACACGACGTGGAAGCACGCGCCGCTGGTCGGCGTGGACGACCCTTGGGGCTGGGGCCGGTCGCTGGAGTGGGCGACCTCGTGCCCGCCGCCGCGGCACAACTTCGTCTCGCTCCCGCGGATCCGGTCGGAGTCCCCGGCGTTCGACCTGCACCACCCCGAGTTCGCCCCGGTACGCCCCGCCCCCGCCGTGCCCGTACCTGCGACCGTGTCCGGCTCCGACCCAGCGACCGACCAAGTCGGGAGCGACCCGGCATGAAGGTCGAGGGGTTGATCTTCGCAGTGTTCGCCGCCTTCTTCGCGGTGGTCGCCGCCGCGTACGGCCTGCTCTCCCACGAGGTCGTCGGGACGACGGCGCTGGTGCTCTCCGGCGGCCTCGCGCTGGCCATCGGCTTCTACCTCTTGCGGCTGTCGTCCCGCTTCGGACCCCGTCCGGAGGACCGCCTGGACGGCGAGATCTCCGACCAGGCGGGGGAGTACGGCTTCTACAGCCCGCACAGCTGGTGGCCGCTGCCGACCGCCTTCTCCGCGGCTCTGATGTGCAGCGGCTTCGCCTTCGGCTGGTGGCTGACGGTCCTCGGGTTGTTCCTCCTGCTCGCCTCGGCAGTAGGATTCGTGTTCGAGTACTACCGGGGATACCACGCCGAGGGATAGACCGCTTTGAGAACCACGCGTACATACGGGGCAACCACCACGACCACCACCCCACGCTCGGCCCGCCATCGGGCCGGGCTCATTTTGCTGTTGGTGGCCGGTCTGCTCCTGGCCGCGTGCTCGGGTGCTGCCGGTCTGACCGGGGCCACCGCAGGGGCGGGCAACCCGACCGGGAGCACCGCTGGCGCCACGTCCGCGCCGGACTCCCAAGCCACTGTCACCTTCTCCCCGGCCTCGCGATCGACCGTCGGGCCCGATGCCGCGATCGAGGTCCGCGCGACCATCGGCCGCCTCGTCTCGGTGGTCGTGCGACCCAAGTCCGGCGGCAAGGCGCTCGCCGGCACGCTGAGCAGCGACGGCCTGTCCTGGGTGGCGACTCCCGGCCTCTTGCCGCTGGACACCAGCTTTGTCGTGGCGGCGTCGGCGGTGGACAGCGACGGCCGGAACAAGGTCGTCACCTCGTCGTTCACCACGGTGAAGCCCAAGGCGGTCCTGCGGACCGTCGTCAACCCCGGTGACGGTGCGCTCGTCGGTGCCGGGATGCCGATCATGGTCTCGTTCAACGCGCCGGTGACCGACCGCGCCGCGGTCGAGGCGCGGCTCCAGGTCTCGATGTCCCAGCCGGTCGCAGGGTCGTGGCACTGGTTCTCGAGCAAGGTTGTGCACTGGCGGCCCAAGACGTTCTGGCCGGCTGGTGAGAAGGTCACCGTCAACCTCCGGCTCGCGGGTGTCGACGCCGGCGGGGGGGTGTGGGGCGGGCGTGACCGCACGTACGGCTTCACGATCGGCGACCGGATCGTCAGCACCGTCGACGTCACCGCGCACACGATGACCGTCACGAGCAATGGCGTGGTCCTGCGGGTCATCCCGATCACCACGGGCAAGGCCGGGTACCTCACCCGGGGCGGGATCAAAGTCATCATGACCAAAGAGCGCTTCCGGGTGATGGACTCGACCACGGTCGACATCCCGGCGAACAGCCCCGACGCCTACCGGCTCAAGGTCGAGTACGCGCTGCGCCTGACGTACTCGGGGGAGTTCGTGCACGCGGCGCCGTGGTCCGTCGCCCACCAGGGCCACTCCAACGTCAGCCACGGCTGCACCGGGATGAGCCTGGCCAACGCCGCCTGGTTCTACTCGATCTCGCACATCGGCGACGTCGTCCAGTACATCCACTCCACGCGCAGCCTCGAGCAGGGCAACGGCTACACGGACTGGAACCTGAGCTGGTCCGACTGGCAGGGCGGCAGCGCGCTCTGAGCGCGGCGGCAGACAGCCCTGAGC
>JANYIP010000276.1 GCA_025361995.1 Streptomycetales bacterium
CGCCGAGATCGAGGCGCTGGGCCGCAGGTCCGTCGTCCTGGTGGCGGACGTGACCGACGCAGATGTGATCGGCACCGCCGTGGCCACCGCGATCGGCGGCCTCGGTCACCTCGACATCGTGGTCAACAACGCCGGCGGGAACTCGTTCATGAGCCCGTTCGTGGGAATGCGGAACTCCGGTTGGCAGAAGACCATGGCGCTCAACCTCGACTCCACCGTGTACGTCTGCCAGGCGGTCGGCGCGCACATGGTCGAGCGCGGTCGTGGCTCCGTCATCAACGTCGCGTCCGTCGCCGGCCTCGGTGCGATGCCGTTCATGTCGCACTACGGCGCGGCCAAGGCGGCCGTGCTGTCGCTGACCCGGTCGATCGCGGTCGAGTGGGCCCATGCCGGCGTACGGGTCAACGCCCTGGTCCCCGGCTGGGTCGCGACCGACCTGACCGACTTCGCTCGGGTAAACGACGAGGTGGGTGCTGCTCTGATCGCTCGGGTACCCATGCGGCGCTGGGCCACCGTGGACGAGATGACGGGTCCGGCGGTGTTCCTCGCCAGCGACGCGTCGTCGTTCATGACCGGCCAGGCACTCGTGATCGACGGCGGCCTGACCGTCGCCTAGCTCGCTCGCGCCCTATCGTGCACCGCCTGGTGCAACCATCGGTGCGGCCCACGTCGTCCTACCCTCGACCAGCTGGGTCGTAGGGTCGAGGGGGTGCACGTGGAGGAGCCAGACGGGTTCCGTGAGTTCGTGGCCTCGCGGTCGCGACCCCTGCTCCGCAGCGCCTGGCTGCTGACGGGCGACTGGGCCCTTGCCGAGGACCTCGTCCAGACTGCGCTCGCGACGACCTGGCTTCGGTGGGGCCGGATCGTCCGACGCGACGCTCCCGAGCTCTACGTGCGCCGGGTGATGGTCTCGACGTACCTGTCCTGGACCCGGCGACGCTGGCGCGGCGAGCTGCCGGCCCGGGAGCTTCCCGAAGTCGTCGTTCCCACTGACCTGATGGCGGACGCCGACCTGCGCGAGTCGGTACGTGCCGAGCTGGCGCGTCTGCCACGCAGGCAGCGCGCGGTGCTGGTGCTGCGCTACTTCGACGACCTGACCGAGGTCGCGACCGCTGAGATCCTCGGCTGCTCGGTAGGCACCGTCAAGAGCCAGGCCTTCAAGGCGCTGGCCAAGCTGCGCGAGTCGCCGACGATCGGCGTACTCATTCAGGACCGGGCCGACAGTGATCCTGCAGACAGTGATCCTGCAGACAGAGATTCGGAAGACAGAGATTCGGAAAACAGGGATGAGGTCGCGCATGACGCGAGCTGAGGAGATGCTGGTGACGCTGCTCCGCGAGGTGACGCCGGAGCCGTCCCGCGACATCGCGTACGAGGCGGTGGCCGCTCGAGCCCGCCAGCAGCGCCAGCACCGCCAGCGGGTCCGCGGGACGTGGGCTGCGGCAATGGCGCTGGTCCTCGTCGCTTCGGCCATGGTGACGTTCCGTGGCGGCATCACCTCTGCGCAGCCGGTCGGACCAGTGCGGGGCGTCAGCGCCACACCCTCTCGGCTGTCGATCGAGGGTTCGATCAGCTTTGAGGGGATTTCCGTCGCGATCCCGGCCGGCTGGCACCGGGGGAACCCCCGCATCTGTAGGTTTGCGATCGATCGCACTGTCGTCACCGCCCCGAGCCTCCTTGGCTTGAACGCGGCTCGTTGTCCTACTCGTGCTCTGCCGACCACTGCTCCACTGACCATCACTCTCACCGACCTGTTCAGCTGGGACTCGTCGCTCGGTGGAGCAGGGAAGCTCACGACCTGGCAGGGCCAGCCGGCCTGGATCTCCACCTCGGTCTACCAAGGTGTCCACGAGGTCAGTCTGGCGCTCCCATGGCTGAACGCATCCGCCACCGCCACTGGGTCGAGCGTCGCTCAGGCGCTCGCGCTGCTCCAGTACGTGACGGTGCGGCCGGGCCACGATGTCGGGATTCCGGCGGCCGCGGACGCCATCGAGCTCGACGTCTTCTCGCCCTCGCCGCTGCCGGTCAGTCGGGTCCACCTCACCGACCCCGCGGCCATCACGACCCTGCTGGACGAT
>JANYIP010000285.1 GCA_025361995.1 Streptomycetales bacterium
CCCGCTGCTGGCCGCACTTGGGGTCACCCGCTCACGCGACCTGCTCACTCGGCGCAGCAAGGCGGAGATCTTGGTGGCCGGGGTCAAGGTGGCGACCCAGACCCCACCCATCCGGTCCGGTCGCCGGGTCGTCTTCCTCACCCTCGACGATGCCACCGGTCCAGTCGACGCGACCTTCTTCGAAGATGCCCAGGGGCCTTATGCGGCAACGGTCTTCCACTCCTGGCTGCTGGTCGTCCGCGGGCACGTCCGGCGGACCGGCCCGCGCGGGATCAGCATCCGGGCGACCGGGGCCTGGGAGCTGTCCGCGCTGTTCGCGGCCTGGGAGACGGGCGGCGTCGAAGCGGCCTGGGAGATCATCCTCGCTCCGCTGTCCGAGCTCGCCCAGGCCGAGCTCGACGCCGCCGGGTTAGACCGCGCCGGCCTGGACAGAGCTGTCGCAGGTGCGGCCGCCTCGCGGTCGACCCGCCCGGTGATGGCCGGAACTCCCGGCAAGCCGATGACTGGGGGCGGCATGGGCCAGCGCCGGGTCCTCATCCACCCCAGCGGTTTCAAGCAGTCCCCGTACGCCGATGTCGGTACGCCCGGAGACGACGTGAAGAAGGGGATGCCCCCACGCAAGCTCTGGCACTCCAGCCCCGGCAGCTCGGGGGGATGATGACTCCCGTGGTCGCGCGATGAGCAGGAGCCAGCTGCGCCGCCCCGACGCCCCGCAGCAGGGCCGGGGCGACGACACCGGCTGCTCAGTTCTGCACATCGACATGGACGCCTTCTACCCGTCCGTCTCGCTGCTACGCCGCCCAGAGCTCAAGGGCAGCCCGGTGATCGTCGGCGGTGGCGGCAACCGCGGCGTGGTGCTGTCGGCGACGTACGAGGCCCGCAAGTTCGGCATCCACTCCGCCATGCCCATGACCCGGGCCCGCCGGCTCTGCCCGCAGGCGACGATCGTCGAGCCGGACCACGAGGCGTACAGCCAGGTGTCGGCCGGGGTCATGGAGATCTTTCGTGCGGTCACCCCGGTGGTGGAGCCGCTCTCCCTGGACGAGGCGGTCCTCGACGTGTCGGGGGCGATCCGGCGGGTGGGCAGCCCGTCGTACATCGGTGAGCTGATCCGGGCCCGGGTGTACGACGAGCAGGGGATCACCTGCTCGGTGGGGGTGGCGTCGACCAAGTTCGTGGCCAAGCTCGCCTCGACCCGGGCCAAGCCCGACGGGCTGCTCGTGGTCCCGCAGGACCGGGTGGTCGAGTTCCTGCACCCGCTGCCGGTCGGGGCGCTGTGGGGCGTGGGGGAGAAGACCGAGCAGGAGCTGGTCCGGCTCGGTCTGCGCACGGTCGGCGACCTCGCCCAGATCCCGGTGGCCACCCTCGAACGCGCCCTCGGCCACGCCGCCGGCAAGCACCTGGCCGCCCTCGCCTGGGGCCGCGACCCGCGCAGCGTCGTCCCGCACGAGCCCGACAAGTCGATCGGCGCCGAGGAGACCTTCGGCACCGACGTCGACGACCCGGCCGTGGTCCGCCGCGAGCTGCTCCGACTCTCCGAGCGGGTGGGCAGCCGGCTGCGGGCGCAGGGATACCGCGGCCGGACCATCTCGATCAAGATCAGGTTCGCCGACTTCACCACCATCACCCGGTCCAAGACCCTGCGCGAGGCCACCGACACCTCCCGCGAGCTGTACGCGGTGGCCGGCGCGCTCTACGACGGGCTCCGGCTCGACCGTGCCCGGCTGCGACTGGTCGGGGTACGGGTCGAGGGCCTCGTCGACGCCGACGGGGTCGACGAACAGCTGCTTCTGGACGCCCCAGAACACGGATGGCGCGACGCAGACCAGGCCGTGGACAAGGCTTCCCGGCGGTTCGGGGCCGGCGCGGTCAGACCCGCCGCACTGGTCCCGAGGGAGGGCGACGAGCCGGTCCGGGGCCGCCCGGAGGTCCCGGAGCGCCCCTACTTCCGCGACTCGTAACCAGTCGGTTCCTTCAGTCGGGTTTCGCCGGGGCCGATGCCTGCTTATGCTGGTGGAGTCGTCATCGGTCACGCCGTGACCACCCCGCAAGGAGGAGCTGTGCCGCTCTCCGAGCACGAGCAGCGATTGCTCGAGCAGATGGAGCGGGCGCTGTACGCCGAAGACCCTAAGTTCGCGTCCGCGCTCCGCGGCTCAGACCTGCGCGGACGCTATCGGCGGCGGGCACTTCTCGGGGTCGTCGGAGTCGTCGCAGGGCTCGCACTCCTCCCCGTCGGCATCGCCACCAAGATCTTCCCGGTCAGCGTCCTGGGCTTCCTGGTGATGCTGGGATCGGCTATCTGGGCGGTATCCAGCTGGCGGCGCGTCCCGGCCCCCGGCGACCTCGGCATCGTGGGCGGGACTGCGGCCGCGGGCCGCTCGGGTCGCAGCGGTCGCGTCGGCGGTCTCAAGTCCCGGACCAAGTCGTCAGGCGGCAAGTCGACGGGCGGCCGGTCGGCAGGCAAGCCCAAGGCCCCCAAGCTGGGGTACATGGAGCGGCTCGAAGAGCGCTGGCGCCGCCGCCGCGACCAGAACGGCCGCTGACTCAGCAGCTCAGCTGGTCAGTCGGTCTCTGGCTTCCAGCCCGGACGGTGGAACAACCGGCGTACGACGTCGTGCACCGACTTGCCCTCGTAGTCCAGCGCGCTGACGTGAAAGACCGGCGGACCGTCCGGTGCCGGCAGCGCCGCCACCGCGGCGTCGTCGAGGTCGCAGGTGATCGCCGTGTCCGTGATCGACAGGATCCGGTCGCGGTCCACGAACCGGATCCCGTCGTCGGTCGCGACCACGATGCCGTCGAAGAGGTCCTCGGCCGGGATCTCGAGCACATGCTCGACCGTCCCGAACGTGCGACCGGACTTCGTCGTCATAGGCGTGCCGTGGCTGACGGCCTCGTACGAGATCGGCGTGCCCTCGGTCATCAGGTTCTCCTTCGCGGCTCGCCCCTGCGGGCGCCTCTCACGGCAGCCTAGCCCGGGCCTCAGCCGCCCCGGCTTCAGCAGGCGCACCCAGCGGCGTCAGGCGAGCCGGGGCAGCAGCGCCCGTTCGGCGGCCGACCAGGCAGTCGTCACCACCAGGTAGAAGCCCACACCCAGCGGGGACAGGACAGCGAAACCCACTGTGGCGTACGGCATCAGCCGAACCAGCCGCGGCGCCAACCCGACCTCATCCGAAGCCGCAGAGCGTGCCGCCATCTGCCGGGACGAGACTCGGGCGATCATGGCCAGGACGGGGCTGACGCTACTCCGCAGCCCGCTTCCTAGGTGCCGCGACCGACCAGACGGTCCGGAAGGAGGCGTCCGAGCTGGGCTCGGACCCGGGCGCCGAGACTGTCGAGCCAGTCGAGGACGTCGGCCACTCGAGCGCCGGCGACGGCGAGGATCGAGGCTGGGAGCAACCGGGCCCGCCAGCGCACCCGGCGCGACGACGCGGCCTCCATGGCCTTGGCCACCAGGCGGGCGTCTGCGCTGGGGTCCAGCCCGTCGAGGTCCCGAACCCCGGCCGGGGCGTAGCGGACGCGTTCGACGGCACGGGCCAGCCGTCGAGCGGCAACGGCCGCGTCACCGCGTACGCCGTACCCCACCAGAGCCTCGGCGATCCGGCGCGGCGTGCGCGACGAAGCCCATGGCAGGCCGATGTCCCGCCCGGTGTCAGCGAGCTCGTGCCACGCCTCGAGGATCCGCTGCGACGGGTCACCGCTGTGGCGGAGCCGGCGACGGCGCCTGACGGTGCGAGAGAACCCGGGGGAGACGAGCAGGAGCAGGGCCGCCACACCGCCGGCATACACCGACCAGTGCGGCTGGTGGGAGACCGCCTTGGCGGCTGCCGCAGCCTTGGTGTTGTCGATCCCGATGTCCTGGTCGTCGATCGCACCGTTGTGCGCGCTCCGCGACACCGGTGGGGTGGTCGCCGTTGTCCCGGGACCGCTGGCGGCGCCGGGAGGAGGTGCGTACGACGGGGTCTGGACCCCACTGGGCCCGGGGGTGGGCTCGAAGCGGACCCAGCCGACGCCCCGGAAGTACACCTCGGGCCAGGCGTGGGCGTTCTGCCGCCCGACAGTCCACAGCCCGCTGCCGGCCTTGGTCTGGTAGCCCTGGGTGAAGCCGACGTTGATGCGGGTGGGGAGACCGGCCTGGCGCGCCATGACGGCATACATGGTGGCGTACTGCTGGCAGAAGCCCTTGCGGTTGGTCAGGAACGCGACCAGCGCAGACCCGGTGTAGGCGGGGATGTCGGTGGTGTACGTGAACTTGTTCGCCGGGTCGAGGAAGAACTGCTGGATCGCGATGGCCTTGTCGTAGTCGTTGGTCAGGCCCTTGGTGATGCGCAGGGTGGTCGCCCTGACCTCGGCCGGCAGGTTGGCCGGCAGGTCGGTGTAATGACCGAAGCCGGCCGGTGTGCCGGACCCGGCGGCCTTGAGCTCGTCCGCCGTGAGCGTGGCGTGCACGCTGGACACCTGGTAGTTGCGGCCCTGGGTCGTGTCGTTCCCGCGGGCGAAGACGTCGAGGGTCTTCGCGTCGTACGCCCAGTCGCCGGTGAGGTTGCCGAGCTTGGATGCGGGGTACGGCAGCGGCAGCCAGGCGGTGCGCAGGTTGGTGGCGGCGATCTGGGTGGCGACGGTCCGACCGGGGACCGACCTGCTCGCGGTCGGGTCCAGGTCCTGCCAGGAACCGTCCGAGCTTAGCTTCGCGACGTTCCAGTTCGTGCCGTCGAAACGGTCGAGCGTGACCATCCGCAGGTAGTCCGGGTTGGGGTCGTTGCTGGTGTACGTCAGGACGGTGGCGTCGTTGCGGTCGCCGAGGTCCGAGGCGATGCCGACGAGAGGGTTGATGGTGGTGATCCCCGAGCCGACGCCGCTGCCGTGACCGCCACCCCCGCCGGAGCCACCCGAGGCGAAGATCCCGCCACCGATGATCGGCATGATCGCCGGCAGGATGACGGCCAGCCCTAGAGCGGCAGCCCCGATCCGTCGGCCGACGACGCCGAGCGGTTCGGCGGGTGCTCCGGTGAACACCCCGTCGCCGCGCGCCGACCGCCGGCCCAGCGCCCGACCCCAGCCGGAGAGCCGTTCGCGGCCTTCGGCCAGCATGAGGGCGAGCCAGCCGACCGCGGATGCGGCGAAGAGCACCCAGGAGACCCCGCCGCGGGCCAGGCCGGAGGGGACGGCGTACAGGGCGAGAAGGGGTGCCCCCGCGAGGGCCGCCGACCGGTAGGTGACCGCGAGGGTGTCCACCGCGACGGCAGCCGCGCCGACGCCGAGCACGGCGAGGAGCAGGAGCGCCTGCTCCGCCGGCGCCGGCGACGCAAAGCGCTGCACGTCCTTCATCGCGACGACGAGAACCCGGTGCAGGTCGCGGATCGCACCGGGGCCGGGCACGAAGCCGCCGATCGCGTCGGTCCGGCCGTACAACCGGGTGGCGAGCAAGGTGACCGCGGCGAGCCCGACTAGAGGGACGATCGGGCGCGGCGCACCGAGCCGCCGCCCGAGGGCGCACCCGCCGGAGGCGAAGACGATCGCGAGCACGACGGGCCAGACCCAGTCGCTGTCGACGAAGACCGCCGTGAGCGCGAGCGAGCCGAGCAGGGTCGCGGTGGCGGCGACACCGGTCAGCCGCAGCCGGGCTGTCACGACGGGCTCCCGGCGGAGAAGGCGTGCGACCCGTGCCCGATCAGCGGCCACACCGAGCTGAGCGGTTCGCCGGCTGACAGCGGGACCACCCGCCAGCCGGCCGCTCGCAGCACCGCTATGGGGCCGGCGGTGTCGATGGGTGCCGCCCGTTCGCGGGCGATGGGGGAGCGCCAGCTGTCGACGTCCAGCACGATGGCTGCGGCGCTGCCGGTGCCGTGCCGCATCCGGACCAGGTCGGACGCCTCGTCGATGCTCAGCGCGCCGACGACCGCCACGGTGAGCCCGTCGCCGGCCGCCCGCAGCATCGGTCCTGCGGTGCGCAGAGTGCGGTTGGGCGACGCCTCGACGACGGCGAGCGCGTCGAGCAGCAGCTCTTCGTGGGTACCGGTGAGGTCGTCACCGACCGCCTGACCGATTCGCGTACCGCTGTCGGTGACGAGCTCGACGGTGAAGCCGGCATGGCCGAGGTGGACGCCGATCGATGCGGCCACCGACACCGCGACCTCGAACGACGACCCGGGTCCGTCCCCACGGTGGGCCAGGGTCCGCGCGTCGAGCAGCACCACGGCCTTGCTCTCCCAGGGCTGCTCCTCGCGGCGGACCATCAGCTCGCCGTAGCGTGCGGTCGACCGCCAGTGCACGCGGCGCAGGTCGTCCCCGCGGCGGTACTCGCGGGTGATGACGTCGTCGTCCCCGGCCGCGGCGATCGACCGGGACCGGCTGTCGCCGCTGCCAGTCCACTCGCCACCCAGGGCCAGCGTGGAGAGCCGCTCGGTGACTGGGGTCACCACGAAGGTGTCGGCGCTGGTGAACGAGCGGACCAGCTCGCACATCCCGAACGGGTCGGTGAGCCGGATCGTGAGGGGTCCGATCGGGTAGCGCCCGCGTAGGTCGGAGCGCACCGCGTACGCCACCTCGCGCACACCCTGCGGCTCCACCCGGTCCAGCACGAACCTGGGACGCGCGCCGAGCACGTAGGGGATCCGGTCCTCGAGGAGCAGCAGTCCGGTGGGCAGCCGCGAGACGTTCTCCAGCCGCAGGACGACGCGCGCCTCCTGACCGGCCGGGGTACGCGCCGGCTCCATCCGCCGGCTGCTGGCGAGGCGGTACCGGGTCCGCGACACGACGAGGGCGCTGACCAGCGGCAGAGCCAGGACGAGCACAGCCACTCGCAGGATGTCGCGCTGACCGAACGCGAGAGCACACAGCGCGGCTGCGATCCCTGCACCGAGGAAGCTGCGGCCGCGGGTGGTGAGGCCGCGCATGGCCTGGCGCATCAGCCGGCCGACCTCACCCGAGCCATGTCGACATCACCGCACGTCCGGCAGGGCAGTACGGCTCACGACGTCCGCGACCACCTGCGCCGCGCTGCGGCGAGCGATCTGCGCCTCGGCGGTCAGCAGCAGCCGGTGGGCGAGAACGGCGACAGCGAGACGTTGGACGTCGTCGGGCAGGACGTAGTCCCGGTCGTCCAGCGCGGCCGCCGCCTTCGCCGCCCGCAGGAGGTGCAGGGTGGCCCGCGGCGAAGCGCCGAGGCGCAGGTCAGGCGAGATACGGGTCGCGGTGACGAGCGCGATCGCGTACCGCCGGACGGACTCCGCGACGTGGATCCGCTTGACGACGTCGATCAGTCCAGCGATCTCCTGCGCGTCGGCGACTGGCTGCATGTCCTGCAGCGGCGTCCCCGAACTCTGGCTGTCGAGCATCGCGAGCTCGGCCTCGGGGTCGGGGTAGCCCATCGACACCCGGGCCATGAAGCGGTCGCGCTGGGCCTCGGGCAGCGGGTAGGTGCCCTCCATCTCCACCGGGTTCTGGGTGGCCACGACCATGAAGGGCGCCGCCAGCTCGTACGTGTAGCCGTCGACGGTGACCTGTCGCTCCTCCATGCACTCCAGGAGCGCGGACTGGGTCTTCGGCGAGGCGCGGTTGATCTCGTCGCCCAGCACCACGTTGGCGAAGATCGCGCCGGGCTTGAACTCGAACTCCCGGCTCTCCTGGTTGTAGACCGACACCCCGGTCACGTCGCTCGGCAGCAGGTCGGGGGTGAACTGGATCCGGCGGACCGAGCAGTCGAGGGCCTTGGCCAACGACTTCGCCAGCATCGTCTTGCCGACGCCGGGAACGTCCTCGATCAGCAGATGGCCCTCGGCGAGCAGCACCGTGAGCGCCAGCCGGACCACGTCCGGCTTGCCCTCGATGACCGTCTCCACGGCGGCACGGATGCGAGCGGCGGAGACGCCGAGGGCGTCGAGGTCGAGTCCATCAGGAGGGGCCCCCGGCGAGGTATCGGTCGTCATGCCAGTGATTAAAGCCCGGGAGTGAGCAAGCGGGTACCCGAACGCCAGACCGGCTCCTCCCGCAGCCGACGGCAATCTGACCCGTTTATGGTTGACGGTGGAGCGTTGTGGAGTACTGTGGCGCGCACGGGAGCCGAAGGGCTCAACAAGTGGGGAGGTGGAGCCGTGTTCCTCGGCACCCATCAGCCCCGGCTGGACGAGAAGGGCCGGATCTTCCTGCCGGCCAAGTTCAGGGACGACCTGGCGGAGGGGCTCGTGATCACCAAGGGGCAGGAGCGCTGCCTCTACGTGTTCCCCGCCGCCGAGTTCGCGGCCATGACCGAGCGGATGGCCACCGCGCCGGTGACCAGCAAGGCCGGCCGCGACTACATGCGCGTGCTGTTCGCGGGTGCCAGCGACGAGGTGCCCGACAAGCAGGGCCGGGTGATGATCCCGACCGGCCTGCGGACGTACGCCGGGCTCGACCGCGACTGCGTCGTCATCGGCGCGAACAACCGGGTCGAGATCTGGGACCGCACGACCTGGGACACCTACTTGGCGAGCCAGGAGCAGGCCTTCGCGGAGCTGTCCGAGGAGGTGCTACCCGGCTTGATGTGACGCGGCTGACCTGACGTGAGGTCTCCACCCGCTCCGCCCCTCGGCGTACGCCTCCTGGCTCACCTTCCCCGGTGCCAGGCGCCGCGCCGGGACT
>JANYIP010000298.1 GCA_025361995.1 Streptomycetales bacterium
TCAGCCCGACCCCGACCACGACCCGGGCGAGCAAGAACAGCAGCAGCACCACGACCAGGCTCACCGCGGTCGTGTAGAGGGCGAGCCGCTTCACCGTCGAGTCGACACCGGACAGCGAGATCGCCACGACGACGGTGTCGCCGTCGGCGGTCGGTCGAGCCCGTACCCGGTAGTCGTCGCCGCCGCCGACAGCCGGCACGGTGAACACCTGGTTGTGCTTCGACGCAACGGCGGCAGCCGTCAGACCGGTCAGGTCGGGGCCGTGCGAGGAGTCGGCCAGGATGCCGGTCCGCGAGCCGCTCGCGATCAGCTTCCCGGTGGCGTCGAGTGTCCGGATCACGAACAGGCTGGGCAGCTGGGGTCGCGAGTCGGTGGTCGACTCGCCCGGCGCCGGTGTCGGCGGAACCGTCACGGGGTTCGGCACCGGCGCGCCCTGGCCGGTCCCCACCGGGGCACGCCCGCCGTCGCCGAAGCGTCCACCACCCGCGTTGAGCTGGTCGTCGACCCCCTTCAACAGGTAGCTCCGCAGCAGCACCACCACCACGAGGTTCACCACGACCAGCCCGATCACAGCGAGCACCGTCAGCCCGACGACCAGCCGGGTACGCAACGACCAGCGCGACACGCCCCTACCCCCTGGGCATCCGCAGGCTGTAGCCGACTCCGCGCAGCGTGTGGATCAGCGGCGGGTCGAAGCAGTCAACCTTCTTGCGCAGGTACGAGATGTACGACTCGACGATCCCGGAGTCACCGTTGAAGTCGTACTGCCAGACGTGGTCCAGGATCTGGGCCTTCGACAGCACCCGGCCGCTGTTGGCCATCAGATAGCACAGCAGCGCGAACTCGGTCGGCGACAGGTCGATGACCTCACCGGCCCGGCGTACCTCGTGGACGTCCTCGTCCAGCTCGAGGTCGGCGAAGGTGATCCGGCCGGTGTCACGGACCTCGCCCTCGACAGCGGTCGATGTACGCCGCAGCACCGAGCGCACCCGGGCGACGACTTCCTCGAGGCTGAACGGCTTGGTCACGTAGTCGTCGCCGCCAAGGGTCAGCCCGGTGATCTTGTCCTCGGTCGCATCGCGGGCGGTCAGGAATACGACACCCACCCGGCGCCCGTCCTCACGCAGCCGCCGGCAGACCTCGAAGCCGTCGAGGTCGGGCAGCATCACGTCGAGCACGAGCAGGTTCGGCTGGAACTCCTCGGCGACCGTCAGCGCCTGGTTCCCGGTTCCGGCGGTCCGTACGTCGAAGCCGACGAACTTCAGCCCGGTCGCGAGCAGGTCAGCGATGTACGGCTCGTCGTCGACGACCAGCAGCCGGGCCTCGGGGACAGGCAGACCGGAGACAGACTCCACAGCAGCGCTCATGGGTACAGAGTGTGCGCCCAACCTGGGAGAAACCTGGGAGCGCGCTGAGTCAGGACGGTGAGTCGGCTGGTGCGACCGGGACCGGGTCGGGCCGGACCGACACGCGTACCGAGGAGCCGGCCGGGAACTCCGCGGCCACCGACGTCGGCAGCTGGGCGATCACCGAGCCGCCGTTCGGCAGCGTGATCGTGATGCGGCTGATCGCACCCAGGAACGACACTGCCAGGACCGTCCCGAGCTCGCCCGGGGCGTCCCCGCCCGCACCGTCGTCAGTCGTCAGCACGATCGCTTCGGGCCGGACCATGGCGGTCGCCGGTCCGTCGGGCACAGCGGTGCCCACGATCGCAACCGAGGTCCCCAGCACCTGGACCCGGCCACCCTGGACCGGGCCGGAGATCTTGTTGGTGAGGCCGACGAACTCGGCCACGAACGCCGAGGCCGGCCGCGCGTACACGTCGGTCGGGCTCGCCAGCTGCTCGAGCCGACCGGCACGCATGACCCCGACCCGGTCAGCGATCGCGAGGGCCTCCTCCTGGTCGTGGGTCACGAACAGCGTGGTGGTCCCCACCTCGAGCTGGATGCGGCGGATCTCGTCACGCAGCTGGACCCGCACCTTCGCGTCGAGCGCAGACAGCGGCTCGTCCAGGAGCAGCACCTGCGGCTGGATCGCCAGCGCACGGGCCAGTGCCACCCGCTGCTGCTGACCACCGGACATCTGGTGGGCGAACCGGTCCGCCTGGGCGCTGAGCCCGACCAGCTCGAGCATGTCGCCGGCCCGCCTCTTGCGGTCGCTGTCCTTGACCCCGCGCAGCCGCAGGCCGAAGGCGACGTTCTGCCGCGCGGTCATGTGCGGGAACAGGGAGTACGCCTGGAAGACCATGCCCATGCCGCGCTTGTTCGCCGACAGCGACGTGACGTCATGGCCGCCGACGACGATGCGACCAGCGTCGGCCTCCTCGAGACCCGCGACCAGCCGTAGGGCCGACGTCTTGCCGCAGCCCGACGGGCCGAGCAGGGCCACCATCTCGCCGGGGGCCATCGTCAGGCTCAGACCGTCCAGCGCGATCACCGGGCCGTACTCGCGGCGCAGGTCCTCCAGCCGGACCTCGACTCCCTGGCCGCTGGCCGCGCCGGGGCCGACCGCTGCGTCTGTCATGGACTGGGTCACGCGTTCACTCCTCTTCATGGACCGGCGCGCTGCGGCGCCGACCGACGAACGACAGTGCGACCAGCAGGATGAATGCGAAGAACAGCGAGGCAAGCGCGACCGCGATCGAGACGCCTGCGTTCGCGCGGCCGAGGAAGTTGATCGCCACCTGCAGGTTCTGGAAGCTCAGCAGCGAGGCGATGGTGAACTCTCCGAGCACCAGAGCCACCGACAGCAGGGCCGCGTTCAGCAGGGCGCTGCGGATGTTCGGCGCGATGATCCGCCACATCACCGTCGGCCACCCCGCGCCGAGGCTGCGCGCCGCCTCGGACAGCGTCTGGACGTCGATCCCGCGCAGCCCGGCGTCGATCACCCGGTACGTGTAGGGCAGCACGAGCACGACGTACGCGAAGGCCAGCGTCAAGGTCGAGCTGCCGAAGAAGTAGGTGACCCACGCGTACACCGGGGCCAGCCCGACGACCAGCACGATCGCTGGCACCGTCAGCGGCAGCAGGCACAGGAACTCGATCACTCGCTGCAGCCGCGGCAGCCGCAGCCGGACCCAGACCATCGTCGGAACCAGCAGGAACAGCCCGGCCGCCGACGTGATCGCCGCGAGCTCCAGCGACACCTGGATCGCGGTGATCAGGTCGGGGTAGTCGAAGATCGCCCGCCACGAGGCGAGCGTGCGGGGCGCCCCGAGACCGGTGCCGCGCGTGGTGAACTCGAACATCGCCAGGATCGGGGTGAAGAAGAAGACGCCCATCACGACGAAGACCGCGACGCGGAAGGCGGTCAGCCGGCGCCGGCGCCGTGCGAGCGGGCCACGACCAGGCTTCCCGGTGTCGGGGTGCTCGACCACCGGGACCGTGTTGCCGAAGCCCAGCGACATGATGTCCGACATCAGTGCTCGCCCGCCGCGGTCATCGCTGCCACTTCGCGGACTTCCGCTGCAGCAGGGCGTACCCGGTCATGACCAGCGCCACGATGACGACCATGCCCAGCGCGAGGGCCTTGCCGAGCCCGGCGTCGACGGCGCCGGTCTCGCTGGTGAGGGCGTTGGCGATCTGCAGCGGCACGATGATGCCGCCCTGGCTCACCAGCGCCGCCACCGTCGCGTACGCCGAGAACGCGTTCGCGAAGAGCAGCAGCGCGGCACCCAGGAACGACGGCCACAGGATCGGGGCGGCCACGTGCCGCCAGTAGTGCCAGCCGGTACCGCCGAGGGTGTCGGTGGCCTCCCGCCACTGCGGCTTGATCCCGTCCAGCGCCGGCAGGAACACCAGCACCATCAACGGGATCTGGAAGTACGAGTAGACCAGCGTCAGGCCGGGAAGCTCGAACAGCCAGACGTTCGAGCCGATGTCGATCCCGTGGTCGGCGAAGAAGACCGTGATCAGGCCTTCGCCGCCGATCGTGGCGATGAAGGCGAAGGCGAGCGTGACACCTCCGAACTGGGCGAGCACCCCGCAGGCCGAGGTGACGATGCGCCGCAGCGTCGAGTCCGGGTGGCCCGACACGATCGCGTACGCCAGCAGCGCCCCGAACACGGCGCCGATGATCGAGCTCGCGGCGGACAGCTCGATGCTCTTGACGAACGAGTCGAAGACGAACCCCTGGAAGATCGTCTTGACGTTCTCCAGGGTCACGCCACCCTTGGGCCCGACGAACGCCCCGACGACCACGATGCCCGTCGGAAGGATCAAGAAGATCCCGACGTACGCCAGGAACGGCAGCGCCCCCAGCCACGCCAGCGGCAGTCGACGCCCACCCTTGCGGGGGCGGGCGTCGACTGCCGTGGAGATGTCGGGCGACCCTGCGGCCGCCGACTGCGCTGCTGCTGCCATGGACTAGCTGATCGCCTTCGCCCAGTTGGCCTGGAGGTACGCGGACGCAGCCGTCGCCTGAGTCGGGCTGAGGAAGACCGGGGTACCGCTGACGGGCGGCAGCGCAGCGGCCGCCGTCGCGTCGATGGACCCAGCCGTCGTCATGGCCGCCTGGCGGACCGGACGAGCGCCACCCTTGAGCCAGAGGTTCTGGCCCTCGTCTGAGTAGAGGTACTCCTCCCACAGCCGGGCAGCGGCCGGGTGCGGTGCTGCCTTGTTGATCGCCTGGGCGTAGAAGCCACCGAGCGCCGCGTTCGGCGGGACGAAGACCTTCCACGTCGGGACGTCGGTGCCGTGGGTGGCGGACAGGTAGTCCCAGTCCAGGACGACCGGGGTGGTGCCGTTCTTCACGGTCGCCGTGGTCGCCTGTACGGGCACGAAGTTGCCCTTCTGCTTCAGCTGGTGGAAGAAGTCCACGCCCTTGCTGATGTCGTCGGGCGAGCCGCCGCTGGCGATCGAGACCATCATGACGCCGTTGAGCGCCGCGTTGGCCTTCGTCGGGTCACCGTTGAGCGCGACCTTGCCCTTGAAGCCGGAGCCGAGCAGGTCGGCGACCGACGTGATCGCCGGCACCTTCGACGAGTCGTAACCGATCGACATGAAGCCGCCGTAGTCCTGGAACCACAGGCCGGTGGGCTCCTTCTGCGCGGCGGGGATGTCGGCCCAGGTCGAGACCTGGTACGGCGCGAAGTCAGCCGTGTTCGCCAGCGCCACGGCCATGCCGACGTCGACGACGTCCGGGGCCCGGTCGGTGCCCGCGAGCTGCTTGATCGCGTTCACCTCGTCCTGGCTGCTGCCGTTGGGGTTGGCCGAGGTGATCTTGATGCCGTACTTGGCGGTGAAGCCCTTGATGATCGCGCCGTAGTTGGCCCAGTCCGGCGGCAGCGCGATGACGTTGAGCGTGCCCTCCTTCTTCGCAGCGGCGACGAGCTTGTCCATCCCGCCGAAGTCGGTCGCCGAGGTCGCGGTGGCGGCACTCTTGCCGCCGGCCGACGAGCTCGGGGTGGACGTGCTGCTCGGCGGCGAGCAGGCCGCGAGCGCGAACCCGGTCACGGTCACCGCGGTGAGGGCGAGGAACCGCCCCGAGGAACCCTTCAAGCGCATACCCATCGTCTGTCTCTCCCATCGTCGTACTGCAGCCAGCACCTCGCCGGACCATAGACCGTAGGGAATCAGACCGGAAGGATCGCAAGGTTGCAGTTGGGACGCGGCCGAGCGTGCATTCGCCGAGATTTAACCTGTCGGACTCCTGGCAACCCGTCGCGTTGTTGACGGCGCAACAACGGCGTCGCTGCCGTTGCTGACCACGCAACGAGCGACCGCCGCGACTGGCTCAGATGGGGCCTCGTTGGCCCGTCTCCCGGCCAGTCGGGTCCCGTTTCGGCCAACCCGCGCGGCTAGGACTGGGCCATGTCGACGAAGCGGGAGTAGTGGCCCTGGAAGGCGACCACGACGTTGGAGGTCGGCCCGTTGCGGTGCTTGGCCACGATCAGGTCGGCCTCGCCGGCCCGCGGCGACTCCCGCTCGTACGCGTCGTCGCGGTGCAGCAGGATCACCATGTCGGCGTCCTGCTCGATGGCGCCGGACTCACGCAGGTCGGAGAGCTGCGGCCGCTTGTCGGTGCGCTGCTCGGGGCCACGGTTCAGCTGGCTGAGTGCGACCACGGGTACGTCGAGCTCCTTGGCCAGCAGCTTGAGCGAACGCGAGAACTCCGCGACCTCCTGCTGCCGTGACTCGACCCGCTTGCCGCTGGACATCAGCTGGAGGTAGTCGATGACGACCAGCCGCAGGTCGCCGCGCTGCTTGAGCCGCCGGCACTTCGCCCGGATCTCCATCATCGACATGTTGGGCGAGTCGTCGATGTAGAGCGGTGCCTCGGCCACGTTGCTCATGGTGCGGGCCAACCTGGTCCAGTCCTCGTCGCTCATCGCGCCGCTGCGCATGTGGTGCAGCGCCACCCTGGCCTCGGCGGACAGCATGCGCATGGTGATCTCGTTGCGGCCCATCTCAAGCGAGAAGATCACGCTGGTCAGCCGGTGCTTGATCGACGCCGCCCGGCAAAAATCCAAACCGAGGGTAGATTTTCCCATCGCCGGTCGGCCCGCCAGGACGATGAGCTGGCCGCCGTGCAGGCCGTTGGTCAGGGAGTCGAGGTCGGCGAATCCGGTGGGTACGCCGATCATCGCGCCGCCGCGCGAGGAGATCGCCTCGATCTCGTCGAGGGTGCCCTGCATGATCTCCGACAGCGGGAGGTAGTCCTCGCTGGTACGCCGCTCGGTGACCGAGTACAGCTCGGCCTGGGCGCGGTCGACGATCTCGTCGGCCTCGCCGCCATCGGCGCTGTAGCCCATCTGGACGATCTTGGTCCCGGCCTCGACGAGCCGGCGCAGCACTGACCGCTCACGCACGATCCGCGCGTAGTACGACGCGTTGGCCGCCGTGGGCACCGACGAGATGAGCGTGTGGAGGTAGGGAGCGCCGCCGATCCTGGCGATCTCGCCGCGGCGGGTGAGCTCGGCCGAGACCGTCACCGGGTCCGCCGGCTCGCCCCGGCCGTACAGGTCCAGCACCGTGTCGTAGACCGTCTGGTGCGCGGGCTTGTAGAAGTCGCCAGGGCGGAGCACCTCGACGACGTCGGCGATCGCGTCCTTGCTGAGCAGCATGCCGCCGAGAACGCACTGCTCGGCGGTCAGGTCCTGCGGAGGCGTGCGCTCGAACGAGGGCTGGTACTGGCTCGAGGCCACCTCGAACTCGGCGAGACTCACTGCGTGACCCGCCTCCCTCGCTGCTGCAACCGCTCCGGCCTGCTCACCCGGCCATACCCGACATGGTGCGGGGCTGCACCGACAAGTTAGTCAGCCATGCTCGCCAGCTGTTAGCTCCTGCGGCGTGTCTGGCCGAGCTGCCTGTGGAGAGCCTGTGGACCAGGTGTGCACCACGCCGCTCGCCGTTGTGCACACGTCGTGGACGACGCTGTGGACAAGCCCGGGCTGGGAGCGCACCCAGGTGCGCTGACCTGCGCAGACTCTCTCCCCAGCGTGTGGACCAAAAGAAGTCGGGCAAGCGGCGGCCAGGTGTCCAGCAGGTGGACAGCTCGAAGGCAGGGCTAAGGCAGAACGAAGGCTTACGCAGCCAGACGCAGGCAGCAGAAAGCCCGGCCCCGACGAGCGGGACCGGGCTTTTGGCTGCCTTCGACGCGACGCGAGCCTGGACGCCTCTAGGAAGCGACGACGTCCAGTGCGATCCGAGCAGCGACCTCCGGGTGCAGCCGGATGGTCACCGCGTGCGAACCCACGGTCTTGATCTGGCCGGGGAGCTCGATGCGGCGCTCGTCGTCAAGGTGCCCGCGCGTGCGGGTGCCGGCGGCCGGCTCTTCGGGTCGATCACGCTGTCCGACGTCGCCGAGGCCGTCAAGGCCTCCGGTGGCCCGGACATCGACAAGCGCCGCATCGAGCTCCCCGGCCAGATCAAGACCGTGGGTTCGCACGCGGTGACCATCCGGCTGCACCCGGAGGTCGCTGCTCGGATCGCAC
>JANYIP010000300.1 GCA_025361995.1 Streptomycetales bacterium
CCATGATCGGCACCGACGCCATCCAGCCGCCGGGCAAGGTGCTGCCCAAGATCAAGCGGGTCGGCATTCGCATCGGCAAGCCGCTGGACTTCTCGCGGTACGAGGGCATGGAGGGCGACCGCTTCGTCCTGCGCTCGATCACCGACGAGATCATGTACGAGCTGATGACGCTGTCCGGCCAGGAGTACGTGGACATCTACGCCACGAAGGCCAAGACCGAGATCGCCGCGGGCCGCCGCCCGAGCACCATCGCTGCCTGACCTACGCCCGATTTGATCCTGGACTAGTTGGGGTCTCAACGTGTGCGGACACCCCAACTAGTCCATGATCGACAGGGGGGTGGGGAGGCCGCGTCGGGCGGACTGGACGGCGAAGGCGTGGCGTACGTCGGCCTCGATCGACCACGGTTTGCGCAGGTCAGCGGCCGAGTAGACGAGCAGGTAGCAGCCGGCCCGGACGAGCAGGTTGCGCCGGCGCAGGTCCGTGACTCGACGCTCCTCGATCCCGTGCTCCCGGCCGTCATACTCGAGCACGATCCGGTGCGTCGGGTAGCAGAGGTCCGCGAGGGCGACCCACCCGCCGTGCTCGTCGAAGGCGTCGATGGTCTCCCGGCGGGCACCGGAAGGCCGGCGCGAATGAGGAGCAGGCGGAGCTCCGTCTCCTTGGGCGACCGGCTCGACGGGGATGCGAGCTTGATGGCCTCCCGGAACCGCAGGACCCCGCGTCGACCGGCTCCCCAGACCGCTAGACCGTCGAGATCAGCTGGCGAGCATGCTCCGCGGGCCAGCATCGCGTCGGCGACGATGACCACAGCGTCAAGTCCCAGCGCGGGGGCGAGGTCGAGCAACGTACGAGCCGGGCTCGTCGTTGCCAGCCCGCGTACATGCTCGGAGTGAGACTCGGGCAGCAGGTGACCGTGGCTGCGTACCCCTCGAACGGCGGGGACGACCGAACCCGCCGGCACCGTGACGTGGAGCAGATAGCTGCGGCCGGGAGCCGCGCGGGTCGGCAGCGCAACTGTCGGCCAACGTACGCGGTGGCCCGTCGAGGAGATAGCAGTTGCGAATCGGATGATCGACCCCGACGTTCCTGAGCTGATCGGCGGTGATCCCGGACGCGAGGGCCTGACGCCGGGTCGTCGACTGCGGTCGCTCGCGTCCGACGTCGTGCGGACTGATCATGGCGAACTACTTTGCCTGATCGGTCTCTCAACGCCGCCGAGCTGTCCACAGGCTTGTCGATCATGGACTTGTTGGGGTCTCGCGATGATCAAATACCCCAACTAGTCCATGATCAACTCGCGGGGTAGGTGGGGGGTGGGGTGATCTGGGGGTGGGGCTAGCCTTCTGTCGCCCACCCTTTTGAGCGCTCGACGGCTGACCGCCAGCGCCGGTGGGCCGCCTCGTCGCGAGTACCCGGGGAGAACCGGCGCTCCAGCCGCCAGGTCGTCGCGAGCTCGTCCGTCGAGGACCACACGCCGGTTCCCAGGCCCGCCAGGAACGCGGCGCCGAGCCCGGTCGTCTCGCGCACCTCCGGTCGCAGGACGGGTACGCCGAGCTGGTCCGCCTGGAGCTGGCAGAGCAGGTCGTTCGCGCTGGCGCCGCCGTCGACCGTCAGGTGCTCCAGCGCGGTCCCGGACTCGCGCGCCATCAGGTCCACCACGTCTCGTACCTCCAAGGCGATCGCGTCGAGAGTCGCCCGGGCCAGGTGGGCCCGCGTCGTCGCCCGGGTGACCCCGACGATCAGGCCGCGGGCGGACGGGTCCCAGTCCGGTGCGCCGAGCCCGGTCAGAGCCGGGACGAAGACCACCCCGCCGGAGTCCGGCACCGTCCCGGCCAGCGCCTCGGCCTCGGCGGCGGAGGACACGATCTGCAGCCCGTCGCGCAGCCACTGCACGGCGGCGCCGGTCACGAAGATCGCCCCCTCCAGCGCGTACTCGAGCCGGCCGTCAGGATGCCCCCAGGCGACTGTGGTGAGCAGCCCGGCGGAGGACCGTACGGGGGTGTGGCCGGTGTTCACCAGGATGAACGAGCCGGTGCCGTAGGTGCACTTGGACGTGCCCGGGGTGAAGCAGGTCTGCCCGAACAGGGCCGCCTGCTGGTCGCCGGCGATGCCGGCGATGGGCAGGTCGAGGCCGAGGAAGGCGCTGGGGTCGGTGCGACCGAGGACGCCGTACGACGGGACGACCTCGGGCAGCGACTCGATCGGCACCCGGAAGAGGGCACAGAGCTCCGCCGACCAGGCCCCGGTCGTGATATCGAAGAGCAGGGTGCGGGAGGCGTTCGACGGGTCGGTCACGTGGTGCAGCCCGCGGGTCATCCGGGCGATCAGGTACGAGTCGACGGTGCCCACCGCCGTGCGCCCGGACGTCACCCCGGCCCACGTGTGCGGTTCGTTCAACGCCAGCCAGGTCAGCTTGGTCGCCGAGAAGTACGGGTCCAGCCGCAGGCCGGTGATCTCGCGGACCACCGGCTCGTGCCCGTCGGTGCGCAGCTGTTCGCAGATCCCGGCCGTACGCCGGTCCTGCCAGACGATGGCCCGGCGCGGGGCGCCCAGGGTCTCGCGGTCCCAGAGCACGACCGTCTCGCGCTGGTTGGTCACCCCGATGCAGGTCGGCGCCGGCACGCCCGCGGCCGCGCCGTCGGCGAGGACGGCCTGGGTCGCGGCGAGGACCGCTGACCAGATCTCCTCCGGCGCGTGCTCCACCCGGCCGTCGCCGGGGAAGTGCTGGGCGAACTCGCAGTAGCCCCGGGCGACCACCGTGGCGTCCTGCGACACCAGCAGCGCCGTCACCCCGGTCGTGCCAGCGTCCAGGGCGAGGACGCTCATGCGCTGGCCTCCTCGAGCTGCGCCAGGACCAGCGGGTCGAGCCGG
>JANYIP010000302.1 GCA_025361995.1 Streptomycetales bacterium
GACTCGACGGTGAAGCGGCTCGCCCTCTACACGACCGCGGTGAGCCTGGTCGTGGTGCTGCTGCTGTTCTTGCTCGCCCGGGTCGTGGTCGGGGTCGGGCTGAGGCCGCTGGTCGCTGTGGAGGACACCGCTGAGGCGATCGCCGCCGGCGACCTGTCCCGGCGGGTGCCTGACGGACCGCCCGGGACCGAGGTCGGCCGGCTGTCGACCTCGCTCAACGCCATGCTGGGCCAGATCGAGTCGTCGTTCTCCGCGCGGGAGGCGGGGGAGCGCCGGCTGCGACGGTTCGTCGCGGACGCCGGGCACGAGCTGCGTACGCCGCTCACGTCGATCCGCGGGTACGCCGAGCTGTTCCGCCAGGGCGCGATCTCCGAGCCGGAGGCGCAGGCGCGTGCCATGGGCCGGATCGAGAGCGAGGCCGAGCGCATGGGGCACCTGGTCGACGACCTGCTCTTGCTGGCCCGGCTCGACCAGCAGCGTCCGCTCGAGCGGGTGCCGGTGGACCTGTCCGCGCTCGCGCGCGATGCCGTCGCCGATGCCCGGGTACGCGACCCCGGGCGGCCGATCGCCATCGACGTACCCACGGCTGACGTGCTGGTGACCGGGGATCCTGACCGGCTGCGCCAGGTGCTCGACAACCTGCTGGGCAATGCCCTCGTACACACGCCGCCGGACACGTCGGTGAGCCTGTCGATGGCCGAGCCCGCGTCCGGTCAGGTGGAGCTGGCGGTCCGCGACGAGGGTCCCGGGCTCACGCCGGATCAGGCCGCACGGGTGTTCGAGCGGTTCTACCGGGCTGACTCGGCGCGCAGCCGCAGCAACGGTGGCTCGGGGCTCGGGCTGTCGATCGTCGAGGCTGTGGTGGCGGCGCACTCGGGGACGGTCCGGTGCGCCAGCGAGCCCGGCTCCGGCACCACCTTCACCCTCACCCTCCCCGCCCTCGTCTAACCCGATCACCAACCCTTACCAGTGCCTACCAGTGCCTACCAGTGCCTACCAGTGGTTCGCGGTGTACGTGCTGGCGACCTCGGCGGGGGTCAGCTGGGTGCCCTCGAAGACGGCTGCCTCGTCAATGACGCCGTCGAGGCCGAAGTCGGCGGGGTCGGTGGCAGTACCCCAGGCGGTCAGGTTGTCCCAGCCCACCCGCCAGTAGCCGGCGAAGTTCTCCGCGGCGGTCCACGAGGGGTCGGACGCGACGAGTACGCCGTCCACGTACAGCCGTCCGCCCGCGGGGCCGAGCGAGGCGACGAGCTGGTGCGGCCTCCCGTCGTTCACCACCCCGGACGAGGTGAGCGTCGTGGCGGTACCCGTCCAGATGCCGAAGATCACGTGGCCCGCGTTGTCGAGGTAGAGGTGCCGGTCGTACTTGTCCGACCGGGTACCCAGCTGGTTGCTGTAGCCCATCACCCGGCCACCGGTCGACATGCCGCTGCGCACCTGGATCCAGGTCATCTCGGTGAACACGTCGGGCGCGCTGCGCTGGCTCGGCCAGACGACGAAGCCGGCGTCGGTGGTCGTGCGGTCGACCAGTGGCTGCCGCATAGCGCCGGTGCTGTCGCACCAGATCGGTGACGGCGCCCCGAAGGTCTCCGACCCGCCGGCGCCGCCGGCCACGACCGCTCCGTCGTTCCCGGAGCCCGAGCTGTCGGCGACGGTGGTCGGGGCCGGGGCGGCCGGCTCGCCGAAGCGGTAGTACAGCGTCGGGCTCAGCGCATTGACCGCCGCCGGGTAGCCGGTCCCCGCCGAGCACGCCCCCCGCGTGCTGAACGATGCGGCCCCGGCGTCGGCCGAGGCGGAGTACGTCGCCCCGGTGGTGGAAACGCCGATGGCCGCGAGCCCGCCGATGGCGAGCGCCGCGGCCAGCCGGCGCGCCGACCTAGGCCGGGGCAGGGGTCGCATGGGGTTTCCTCGGAGGGCGCCCGAGCCGCGGGCGGTACCACGACAGCAGCTCGGCACCGAGGATGAGCAGCAGGGGTGGCGCGAAGAGGACCAAACGCCCCTCGGCAGTGTGCGCCCAGGTGAGCCAGTGCCCCCAGCCGGGCATGGTCTCGGTGACGATCCCGCGGATGGACCCGATCTGGGTCAGGTCCGGGTCGGGCGTGCGGTTGTGGTCGCCCTGGGTCTGGATGAAGTAGCGCGGCTGGTCGTCCGGGCCGGGATCCTTCACCAGGTACCGCTTGAGGATCGCGACGATCCGGTGCGTGGTGTAGCGGTCGGACTCGGGCGCCTGGAAGGTCACCACCTGCCCGACCCGCAGCTCCGGTGCCGTCAGCGGGCGGATCACCACCGCGTCGCCGGCGTGGATCTTCGGCTCCATGCTGCCGCTGGTCACGATCAGCAGCCGGTCACCGTGCACGCGGTACCACAGCGGCACCGCGTTCGAGACGATGATGCCGACCAGGGACGCTGCGAATACGACGCCGAAGGTCCAGCGCCGTACCGCAGCGTGTGCCCAGATCAACCTCATGGATCGCCCGGTCAGTTGTTCTTGGTCTGCTCGGCGTCGAAGGTGAAGGTCACCGTCGTGGCCGCGTTCTGGAAGGTGTTGTCGGTCGCCAGCGGCAGGTCTGCCACGAAGCACAGGCTCTCGCCGGTTCCCGCGCCGAGCGCGCGGTCGCCCGCCTGGGCGCCCTGGGCCGGGTTTCCGAAGACGGCTGACGAAGTCCCGATCGGGGCCGGGCCGAAGAGTGCTGTGCCCGCACCGACGTTGCCGGCGGTGCAGTTGGCCGGGGTGACTCCGCTGTAGACGGTGAACTCCAGCTGGTTGCGCAGGGCCTTGCCGTCGGCGTCGGTCGCGACCGCGGTGACTGCGTAGCGCAGGCCGAGCGTGCCGGCGTCGCTGACGGTGAGCGGCTTGCTGACGCTGTCACCGGGAGCCATGTTGGTGACCGCGAACAGCGCCGAGACGGGGTTGAGCCCGAGCACGAGCGTTCCGGTCGTGAAGCTGTTGGCGCCCAGGTCCTGGCTGTCGCTGAAGATGGCTCCGGTGGTGAGCGTCCCGACCGTGATCAGCGAGAGTCCCGCGATGCCGATCGCGGCGAGCAGCCGCCGGCGACTGCGCCGTTCGCCCTCGTCCGGACCCTTCGCCCCCTCGTACTCGCGTACGTATTCGTCCATCTCGCGCCCCTTGTCCCCAGCCGGCCCCGTGGCGCGGCGATCTACTTGTCCTGCCTTTGTCGGCGCGAACGACCCCGCACCTGAGCGCGAGTCGCTCGTATGCTGGCGCGTATGACCGGCCCTCGCCTGCGCCCCACCCTGCTGGGGGTCCCTGCATACCGGGCCGGGCTGCCCGCTCCGGCGGGGGCGTACAAGATCTCGAGCAACGAGAACCCGTACCCGCCGCTGCCGTCGGTGACCGCTGCCCTCGCGGCCGCGGTCGGGCAGCTCAACCGCTACCCGGACTTCGCCTCGGACGACCTGATCGCGGCACTCGCCGCGCGCTATTCGGTACCGGCCGCGCACATCGCGGTCGGGACGGGGTCGGTCGGCGTCGCCCAGCAGATCGTCCAGTCGACCGCGGGGCCGGGCGACGAGGTCGTCTTCGCGTGGCGCTCCTTCGAGGCGTACCCGATCATCACAGCGGTGTCTGGCGCGACTGCGGTGCCGGTGCCGCTCGACGACGACGACCGGCACGACCTGCCGGCCATGCTCGCGGCGATCACCGAGCGGACCCGGCTGGTCTTCGTCTGCAACCCCAACAACCCGACCGGGACCGCCGTACGTCGGGCTGAGCTCGAGGCCTTCCTGGACGCCGTACCCGACGACTTGCTGGTCGTGGTCGACGAGGCGTACTGCGAGTTCATCCGTGACGAGCAGGTCCCGGACGGTCTCGACCTCTACCGCGACCGGCCGGGCGTGTGCGTGCTGCGCACCTTCTCCAAGGCGTACGGGCTGGCCGGGCTCCGGGTGGGCTTCGCGGTGGCGCACGAGCCGGTCGCCGAGGCGCTGCGCAAGACGGCGGTGCCGTTCGGGGTGAGCACGATCGCGCAGGTGGCGGCGATCGCGTCGCTGGCGGCCGAGGACGAGCTGCGCGCGCGGGTCGAGCAGCTGGTGAAGGAGCGCGACGCGATGGCGGCGGCGCTGGCCGAGCAGGGCTGGCGGGTACCGGTGAGCGAGGCGAACTTCGTGTGGCTGCGCCTCGGCGCGCGGACCGAGGAGTTCGCTGATGCGTGTGCGGCGGCGGGGGTCGTGGTGCGTTCGTACGGCATCACCGAGGCGCTGGGCGGCGTACGCGTGACGGTGGGTGAGCCGGAGGCGACCGAACGCTTTCTCACGGTGGCCGCCGCCTTCGCCCCGCGCTGACGCCACCGCCCCAGCCGCCCGGGGGGCGGCGGGTTCGGCGGGCTGGGGGACACTGGGGTGGTGAAACCGCTCGATCCTCGGCTGCTGAGGTACGCACGGGCGAGCCGGACGTACCTGGTGGTGACCGTCGTCCTCGGCGTCGGGACCGCGCTGCTCGTGATCGGGCAGGCGTGGCTGATCGCAAAGCTCGTCGACGGGGCCTTCATCCAGCACCAGTCGCTGGTCCAGCTGCGTACGCCGATGGTGGCGCTCCTGGCGGTCCTGCTCGGCCGCGCCTCGGTCGCCTGGCTCACTGAGTCGGCGGCGCAGCGGGCGAGCGCGTACACGAAGTCGGAGCTGCGCGGGCAGCTGCTCGCCCACGCGGTGCAGCTCGCGCCGACAGCAGGCCAGGGGGCGGGCCAGGGAGCAGGGACGGCCGAGCTCGTCACCCTCGCGACCCGCGGGATCGACGCCCTCGACGGGTACTTCTCCCGCTACCTGCCTCAGCTGGTCCTCGCGCTGCTGGTCCCGGTCACCGTCCTCGGCGTCGTCCTCGACCAGGACTGGGTGGCCGCGCTGATCATCGGCGTGACCCTGCCGTTGATCCCCGTCTTCATGATCGTCATCGGGATGGCGACTCGGCGCCGGACGGTACGCGAGCTGGCCACCCTGCAGGCGCTTGCCGGGCACTTCCTCGACGCGGTCGCCGGGCTCCCGACGCTCAAAGTGTTCGGCCGTGCGAAGGCCCAGGCGACCGCGATCCGGGCGGCCACCGATGCCTACCGCCGAAGCACGATGGCGACGCTGCGGCTGGCCTTCGCCTCCTCGCTGGCGCTGGAGCTCCTCGCGACGCTGTCGGTGGCGCTGGTCGCTGTCTCGGTGGGGCTGCGGCTGCTCGGCTCCGAGCTCACCTTCCGGTCGGCGCTCTTCGTCCTGCTGCTGGCGCCCGAGGCGTACCTGCCGTTGCGGCAGGTCGGCGCGTCCTTCCACGCGAGCGCCGAGGGGTTGGCTGCGGTCGCGCGGGTCTTCGCCGTGCTGGAGACGCCGCTGCCGCCCGCAGGTCAGCGGCTCGACGTGCCCGGCCCAGCGACCAGCGAGCTGCGAATCGAGGGGCTGACCGTGGCGTACCCGGGTCGCGGCGAACCCGCGCTGAGCAACGTCTCGCTCACCGTGCGCCGGGGCGAGATCCTGGCCCTGACCGGGCCGAGCGGCTGCGGCAAGTCGACCCTGGTGGCGGCGCTGCTCGGCTTCGTCCAGCCCGAGTCCGGGAGCATGTACGTCGGTGGCGTCGACCTCGCCGAGCTCGATCCGGCCACCTGGCGGTCGGTCATCGCGTGGGTTCCGCAGCGCCCATACCTCTTCGCCGCGACCCTCGAGGAGAACATCCGGCTCGGCCGCCCCGAAGCCCTCGCGCCGGCGGTGGACGCGGCCGTCGCCGCGGCCGGCCTCACGGCGCTGGTGGGCCGGCTCTCGCTCGGCTTGGCCACGGTGCTGGGCGACGGCGGCGCGGGGCTCTCGGCGGGGGAGCGGCAGCGGGTCGCCCTGGCCCGCGCGTTCCTGCGCGACGCCCCTCTGCTGCTGCTCGACGAGCCCACTGCAAGCCTGGACGGCGCCACAGAGGCCGAGGTGATCGAGGCGGTACGCCGGCTGGCGCGTGGTCGTACCGTCCTGCTCGTGGCGCACCGCCCGGCCCTGGTCGCCCTCGCCGACCGCGTCATCGAGCTGGCCGCCCCGGCGCAGTCCGCCCTCGAGGTGGTGCCCGGATGACCGCGCTGTCAGCTGCTGCCCCGGCCGAGGCGCCGCCCGTCGAGGCGCCGCTGCGTCGCACCCTGGCGGTCGCCCGCCCCGCTGCCGGCGGGCTCGCCCTGGCCACCGCGCTGGGCATCGGCGCCGTCGGGGCGGCCGTCGGGCTGCTCGCCACCTCGGCGTGGCTGATCGCGCGGGCTGCCCAGCACCCGTCGGTCCAGGCGCTCGGCCTGGCCATCGTGGGGGTGCGCGCCTTCGGGGTGAGCCGTGGGATCTTCCGGTACGCCGAACGCCTCGTCGGCCACGACGCCGCCTTCCGCGTACTCGCCGACCTGAGGGTCTCGGTCTGGACCCGGCTCGAACGCCTCGCACCGGCTGGGCTCCCCGCCTTCCGCAGCGGCGACCTGCTGGCCCGGCTGGTGTCCGACGTCGACACCCTGCAGGACCTGATGCTGCGGGTGATCCCGCCCTGGGTGACCGCCTTTGTCCTGGGCGGAGCCGCGGTCGTCCTCGTCGGGGTCCTGCTCCCCGGCGCCGGCGTCGTGCTCGCGGTGGCGCTCCTGCTCGCAGCCACCCTGGTCCCGGCCGCGACCCGCGCCCTGTCGGCGCGGTCCGAAGCACGCACCGGCACGGCCCGCGGCGAGCTCGCCGCCGCCGTCGTCGACCTCCTGCACGGGGCCCCCGACCTCATCGCGTACGGGGCCGCCGGCGCCCAGCTCGCCCGGACGACCGCGGCTGACGCCGAGCTGACCCGTACCTCCGCGGCCGCCGCACGGACCGCCGGGATCGGCGCCGGGCTGGCCTCAGCGCTCGGCGGCCTGGCCGTGTGGGGTGCGCTCCTGCTCGGCATCCCGGCCGTGCACGGCGGGCGCGTCGCCGGGGTCGCCCTCGCAGTGCTCGCGCTGACCCCGCTGGCCGCCTTCGAGGCCGTCGTGGGGCTGCCTGCTGCCGCCCAGGCACAGACCCGCGTACGCCAGGCCGCCGCCCGGGTCTTCGACGTGCTCGACGCCGCCGAGCCGGTGGTTGACCCCATCGCGCCGGCAGCCCTTCCGGCGACCAGCGGTGTCCTGGTGCACGGGCTGACCGCATCGTGGCCCGGTGCTTCGCGGCCCGCGCTGGACGGCATCGACCTCGACCTGTCGCCCGGCCGCCGGGTCGCCCTGGTCGGCCCGAGCGGCGCTGGCAAGTCCACCCTCGCCTCGGTGCTGCTGCGGTTCCTGCCGTACTCGGGCGGGTCGGTGACCCTCGGCGGGGTCGAGCTCGACCAGCTCACCGGCCACGACGTACGCCTGCGAGTCGGGCTCGCCGCCCAGGACGCGTACGTCTTCGACACCACCCTCGAGGAGAACCTGCGGCTGGCCCGCCCGACCGCCACCGCCGCGCAGATGGCCGACGCGCTGCGCGCGGCCCGGCTCGACGCGTGGGTCGCGTCGCTGCCGGACGGCCTGGCTACCCGGGTGGGCGAGCGTGGCACAGCCCTGAGCGGCGGACAGCGCCAACGCCTCGCGGTCGCCCGCGCACTGCTCGCCGACTTCGCCGTCCTCGTCCTCGACGAGCCCGGCGAGCACCTCGACACCGCCACCGCCGACGCCCTTACCGCCGACCTGCTGGACGCCACCCGCGGCCGCAGCACCCTGCTCATCACGCACCGGCTCACCGGCCTCGAAGCGGTCGACGAGATCGTCGTCCTGTCCGCCGGCCGGGTCGCCGAGCGCGGCACCCACGCGCAGCTGCTCGCCGCCGGCGGCGCGTACGCCGACCTGTGGAAGGTGGAGCAGCTGCTGCCCGCCTGAGGCGGCCCGTTTCCGCGGGTTCGCCCGGTACTCTGGCGACGAAGAAGCAGCGGTCGTCTCCCGGGGCCACCCCTCTCGGGATCGGCCCTCACCAAGGAGCTGCGGCGATCCCGTCGGCTCGACGAGTGGCGCGAGGAGTGCGAGTGGACACAGGTACGCCCGGCGAGCTGGTCCAGCTGCTCACCCCCGAGGGTGAGCGCGTCCAGCACCCCGACTACGACCTCGATCTCTCCGACAGCGAGTACCGCGAGCTCTACCGCGATCTCGCCCTGGTCCGCCGCATCGACCTCGAGGCCACCGCGCTGCAGCGCCAGGGCGAGCTCGGCCTGTGGGCCAGCCTGCTCGGCCAGGAGGCGGCGCAGGTGGGCTCCGGGCGGGCGCTGCTCGCCGACGACTACGCGTTCCCGACGTACCGCGAGCACGGTGTCGCGTACACCAGGGGGGTCGACCCGCTAGACCTGCTCGCGCTCTTCCGCGGGGTGTCCAACGGCGGCTGGGACCCGAACGAGAAGAACTTCGCGCTCTACACGATCGTCATCGGCAACCAGTGCCTGCACGCGGTCGGCTACGCGATGGGCATGACGTTCGACCGTCGCCGCGCGCATGCCGACACCAGTGGCGCAGCGATCGCGTACTTCGGCGA
>JANYIP010000317.1 GCA_025361995.1 Streptomycetales bacterium
GTGAGCCCATGAGCCCCGACGCCTCAGCCCCGCGTGCCATCACCAAGGCGGTCATCCCCGTCGCCGGCCTGGGCACGCGCTTCCTGCCCGCGACCAAGGCGATCCCCAAGGAGATGCTGCCGGTCGTCGACAAGCCGGCGATCCAGTACGTGGTGGAGGAGGCCGCCGCCGCCGGCCTCACCGACCTGCTCATGATCACCGGGCGCAGCAAGCGGGCGCTGGAGGACCACTTCGACCGCAACGCCGAGCTCGAGCTGGCGCTGGAGGCCAAGGGCGACCTCGAGCGCCTGGCTGCAGTGCGCGCGTCCAACGACCTCGCCACGGTCCACTACGTACGCCAGGGTGACCCGCTCGGGCTCGGCCACGCGGTCCTCATGGCGGAGCAGCACGTGGGCGCCGAACCGTTCGCCGTGCTGCTCGGAGACGACCTCATCGACCCGCGCGACCCGCTGCTCTCGGTGATGATCGAGCTGCTCGAGGCGCACGGCGGGTCGGTGGTGGCGCTGATGGAGGTCCCGCGTGACCAGATCCACCTCTACGGGTGCGCCGCGATCGAGCCGCTCGCCGGTGCCCCGTCGCCGAACGTGGTCCGGATCACCGACCTGGTAGAGAAGCCGCCGACCGAGGAGGCCCCGAGCAACTACGCCGTCATCGGCCGGTACGTCCTCGACCCGGCCGTGTTCGCCGCCATCAAGGCGACCAAGCCCGGCCGCGGCGGCGAGATCCAGATCACCGACGCGCTCAAGAGCCTGATCAGCACCGACCCGGAAGAGGGCGGCGGAGTGATCGGGGTCGTCTTCCGCGGCCGCCGGTACGACACCGGTGACCGCCTCGACTACCTCAAGGCCGTCGTCCGGCTGGCCTGCGACCGCGACGACCTCGGCCCCGACCTTCTCGCCTGGCTCCGCGACTTCGTGTCGGAACAGGGGTAGCCGCCGTGAAGAGCGTCGACGACCACCTGCAGGACTGCCTCGAGGGCATCACGGCGCTCGAGGCCATCGACCTGCAGCTGCTCGACGCGCACGGCTGCATCCTGGCCGAGGAAGTCGTCGCGCCGTGGGCCATCCCGGGCTTCGACAACGCCTCGCACGACGGGTACGCGGTGCACGCGGCCGACCTCGCCAACGCTTCCGAGAGCGCACCCGTCGAGCTCCCCGTGATGGGCGACATCCCGGCCGGGCGCCCCGCCACGCTCTCCCTGCAGCCCGGCACCACGATGCGGATCATGACCGGGGCGCCCGTCCCGGACGGCGCCGACGCGGTCGTACCGGTCGAGTGGACCGATGCCGGGATCGCCAACGTCAAGATCAAAAGAACCCCCGACCTCGGTGCCCACATCCGCCGGATCGGCAGTGACGTCCTGGGCGGTGAGCAGGTGCTCGCCGAGGGCACCCGGCTCGGGCCGGCCCAGCTCGGCCTGCTCGCTGCAGTCGGCCGCGACCGGGTCGTCTGCCGCCCCAAGCCGCGCGTCGTGGTCCTGTCCACCGGTTCCGAGCTCGTCGAGCCCGGCATGCCGCTGCTGCCCGGCCAGATCAGCGAGTCCAACTCCTTCGCGCTGACCGCTGCGGCCAAGGAGGCGGGCGCCCTCGCGTACCGGGTGGGGATCGTCCTGGACGACCCCCGCAAGCTCCTCGACACCCTCGAGGACCAGCTGATCCGGGCCGACCTCATCGTCACCACCGGCGGCGTCAGCGCCGGCGCGTACGACGTGGTCAAGGAGGTCCTGAGCCGGCTCGGGACGGTGGAGTTCGAGAAGGTCGCCATGCAGCCCGGGATGCCGCAGGGCCGCGGCACCATCGGGCCGGACAGCACCCCGATCTTCACCCTGCCCGGCAACCCGGTCAGCGCGTACGTCTCGTTCGAGGTCTTCGTACGCCCGGTGATCCGGCGGATGCTCGGCGTCGAGCCGCTGGTGCGCCCGACGGTCCGCGCGGTGTGCTCCGACGCGTTCAGCTCTCCCGACGGCAAGCGCCAGTTCGCCCGTGGCTGGCTGTCCGTCGAGGACGGCCGGTACGTCGTGCGCCCGGTGGGCGCGCAGAGCTCGCACCTGGTCAACGACCTCGCCCACGCCAACTGCCTGATCGTCGTCCCAGAGCAGGTCACCGACGTCCCGGCCGGCGGAACGGTGACGGTGATGGTGCTGGAGCGACGGCTGTCATGACCGGGGCGCTGTCATGACGGAGGGCTTCTCGCACCTCGACTCGTCCGGCGCGGCCCGGATGGTCGACGTCTCCGGCAAGGAGATCTCGGTACGCACAGCGCGGGCCACCGGGCGGGTGCTGGTCTCGGCCGAGGTCGTCGCGCTGCTGCGCGGTGGAGGAGTACCCAAGGGTGACGCCATCGCGGTCGCGCGGATCGCCGGGATCCAGGCCGCCAAGCGCACCCCCGACCTGGTACCCCTGTGCCACCCGATCGCCATCCACGGCGTCGAGGTCGACCTGGTGGTGGGCGACGGTGACGTGGCGATCACGGCGACCGTATGCACCGCCGACCGCACCGGCGTCG
>JANYIP010000330.1 GCA_025361995.1 Streptomycetales bacterium
GATCGACGCCCAGATCGCCCAGCGGACGATCAAGGTCTATGTGTACAACAGCCAGAACGCGACGCCGGACGTCCAGACGCAGATCGCAGCCGCCAAGGCGCGCGGCATCCCGGTCACCACGATCACCGAGACGATGACGCCGGCGACCGCCAGCTGGGAACAGTGGCAGACCGCCCAGCTCGTCGCCTTGCGTGACGCGCTGGCCGCGGCCACGCGATGATGCCTGTCGTGTCGAGCAGCGAGGGGCCTACCGGCATCGGGGACGAGACGCTGCTGGAGTTCTCCGGCGCGTCGGTCAGGATCGGTGACCGTACCCTGTGGAGCGGCGTCGACCTCACGGTCCGGGCCGGGGAGTTCGTCGCCATCCTCGGGCCCAACGGCGTCGGGAAGTCGACCCTGATCAAGGCTGTGCTGGGGCTCCAGCCGCTCGAGGAGGGCGAGTTGACCGTCCTCGGGGGCCCGGCCGGGAGCGCCAACGAGCACATCGGGTACCTGCCTCAGCGGCGCAGCTTTGACCCGAGCCTGCGAGTACGTGGCCTCGACGTGGTCCGGCTCGGACTGGACGGCAACCGCTGGGGGATGCCCTTGCCTGGCGCCCGCCGCTGGAGCGCGCGGGCCCGCGCCGACGACGCGCGCGTGCTCGAAGTGGTTCGTCAGGTGGACGCGCAGGACTACGTCCACCGGCCGGTCGGGCAGCTCTCCGGTGGGGAGCAGCAACGGCTGCTGATCGCGCAGGCGCTGGCCTCACGTCCGCGGCTGCTGCTCCTGGACGAGCCGCTCGACAGCCTCGACCTGACCAACCAGAGCGCGATCGCCGCCCTCATCTCGCGGATCTGCCGCGAGGACGGGGTGACGGTGCTGATGGTCGCGCACGACGTCAACCCGATCCTGGGCTACCTGGACCGGGTGGTGTACATCGCCGGTGGGGGAGCCGCGGCCGGTACTCCGCACGAGGTCATCACCAGCGAGACGTTGACCCGGCTCTACGCGACGCCTGTCGAGGTGCTCACGACCTCGGACGGCCAGCTGGTCGTGGTCGGGCAGCCCGAGCCGCCCGCCCACCATAGTGACCGGCACTTCCACCCCAATGACCGGCACTCGCACTGAACCGGCGTGGGTGGTGATGCTTCCGGCGGGCGGGCTCGACCCCCAGCTGACCTGGAACCTGGTCGAGGATGTGCGCACGGCCCTCGAGTACCCGTTCATGGTCAATGCTTTTCGAGCCGGGACCGTGGTCGCGGTCCTGTCGGGGCTGGTCGGCTGGTTCATGGTGCTGAGGCGTCAGACGTTCGCGGGCCACACGCTCGCCGTCGTCGGCTTCCCAGGAGCCGCGGGCGCGGTGCTGGTCGGGGTCAGTGCTGCGTACGGCCTCTTCGTCTTCGCTGTGGTGGCTGCGCTGCTGATCGCCTTGGTGCCTGCGGTGGCAGGCCAAGGCTTCAGCCAGGGGTCGGCGGTCACCGGGACCGTACAGGCGTTCGCGCTGGCCTGCGGGTTCCTCTTCCTGAGCCTGTACGGCGGGTTCGAGGGCGCGTACGCCTTGCTGTTCGGGAGCTTCCTCGGGATCACGTCGGCCCAGGTGTGGGTGCTGGTCGCGGTCGCTGCCTCGGTCCTCGGTGCGCTGGCGGTGCTCGCGCGGCCGTTGCTCTTCGCCTCGGTCGACCCGGCGGTGGCCGCGGCGCGGGGAGTGCCGGTGAGGTCGTTGTCCTTCGCCTTCCTCGTGCTGCTCGGGCTCGCGGCCGCCTCGGTGAGCCAGATAACCGGGACCCTGCTGGTGTTCGCGCTCCTTGTCGTTCCGGCCGCCACAGCGCAGACGCTGACGGCTCGGCCATCGACCAGTCTGGTGATCACGGTCGTGCTGGGCGTGACCGTGACCTGGCTCGCGCTGCTGGGCGGCTACTACACGGCGTACCCGATCGGCTTCTTCCTGACGACGTTCGCGTTCGTGCCGTACGTGCTGGCGGGTGGGTGGCGGCGGTTGCGGCCGGGATCGCGGAGGGCACCGCGGTGACGACGCTGCTGGACATGTTCAGCCACCCCTTCATGCGGTACGCGTTCCTGGCTGGGGTACCGGTGGCCGCGCTGGCTGGTTTCGTTGGCTACTTCATGGTGCTGCGCAGTCAGGTGTTCTCGGCGGACGCGCTCAGTCACGTCGCCTTCTCGGGCGTGGTCGCGTCGCTGGCGTTCGGGATCGACCCGCGGCTCGGTCTCTTCGCCGGCACGATCCTGTTCGGGCTGGTGCTCGGTCTGCTCGGGGACCGCGGGCAGGCCGATGACGTGGTGGTCGGCAGCGTCTTCGCCTGGATCCTGGGTCTGGGCGTGCTGGCGCTGACTGTCTACCGGTCCAGCGGCCACTCGTCGGTCAACGGGGCCGCCGGCGTGAACGCCCTCTTCGGGTCCCTGTTCGGGCTGAGCCTGGTGCAGGCGTGGGTGGCAGCAGTGGTGGCCGTGGTGCTGGCGCTGGGGCTGGTCGCCGTGGGTCGACCGCTGCTCTTCGCCAGCGTTGACGCGGCTGCGGCGGCGGGGCGCGGGGTTCCGGTCAAGGCCCTCGGGGTCGGCTTCCTCTGCCTGGTGGGCGCGAGCGTCGCCGAAGCGACGCAGGCGGTGGGGGCGTTGCTGCTGCTCGGGCTGCTGGC
>JANYIP010000337.1 GCA_025361995.1 Streptomycetales bacterium
GGCGCTGGTGCGGGCGCAGGCCTCGGCGCGGCAGCGGGTGGCGCAGGCAGTGGTGGCGCGGCCACAGTCACCATCACCGGCGCAGCGGTTCCGGGCGGCCTGTTCAGCGGTTGGGCAGCGGCCGCCGCAGCCATCGTGATCGGGCTGGCCGGCGCAGGCACGGTGATCGCTGTCGTCAGCGGCGGTGGCGGGTCGGGCAGCACCACCGGCAACCCGCCGGGAGCAACGGGTCCGATCATCCCGGGCCCCGGCGCCACCTCGTCGTCCAGCTCGCCCAGTCCTAGCGTCTCCGGCTCGGCCAGCGACGTACCGACGGGTGGACCGGTCAACACGGGTGCGCCGACGTTCACGACGACTCCCGCGCCGACCGGCGGAGTGCCGACGGCCACGGCCACCCCGACTCCAGCAACGACACCGACTCCGACCCCAACGCCAACGCCGACCCTCACCACCACACCGACCCCGACACCGACACCGTCACCGACTCCGACCGACTCGCCGACACCGACACCGACCCCCACTCCGACACCGACTCCGACCGACTCGCCGACACCTACACCTACACCGACCATCACCACGCCGCCGCCGGCACCGCTCCTGGTCGTCACGTACACCCCGCTCGGCGACCTCGTGCAGGGACGTCCCGGACTCGTCGGCTTCGGCATCAGCAACACCGGCGACGGCGCCTCCGGCACGGTGACCGCCGAGGTCGCTCTGCCGCCCGGCGTGAAGTTCGTCGGCCTCGAGGACTCAGCGAGCGGGTTCGAGACCGGCGGGTTCCTGTCCGGTCGGCTTCTTCTCGCCCGCGGTGTCGACGGCTGGGCGTGCACCGGGAACGCCACCGGTGCGACGTGCACCCGACCGTCGATGGCAGCGGGGACCGCCACCTCCGCCGACCTCCAGGTCACCGCCGACCCAGGCTCGGCCGGCACAGTCGCGGCCTCCGTGACGGTCAGCTCGGACGGCCTCACCCCCGTCACCGTGACGGGCGCACGGGGAGTCCAGGACCGCGGCCTGTCGGCGAGGTACGCAGCAACCGGTTCGCTCACGGTCACCGAGGTCGGCAACGCGCTGCTCTCCTGCCAGAGCGCGCTGCCCGGCTGCTCGGAGGCTCGCCTGCGGCGAGGCAAGAAGCTCGACGACGAAAACTGGTCGATGGTGGCGTACGACGGCGACAACGACGGCACCACCACGGCGTCGTCCGGGGTCACCCTGGCACTGCCCGCCGGCGCGTCGGTGCGCTGGGCCGGCCTCTACTGGTCCGGCGCCTGGACCGGTGCGACCGCCGAGACGATCAAGCTCCGCGCGCCGGGCGCGGCGACGTACCAGACGATCACCGCCGACCGGGTCGACGTCACACCGAGCGCCCAGTACAAGGCCTTCCAGTCGTACACCGACGTGACCGCACTGGTCCAGGCCGGCGGGGCCGGTAGCTGGTGGGCCGCCGACCCGCAGGTCCTGACCGGCACCGGCAAGTACGCCGGCTGGTCGCTCGTCGTGGTGGCCGACAACCCCGGCTCACCGGTCGACCAGGTCGCCGTCTTCGACGGCATGCAGACCGTGGACGACAGCACCGGACCACTGTCCTTCCAGGTGGCTCCGCGCCCGAGCGGCCCCGCCCGGATCGGCTCGGTCGTCTGGGAGGGCGACATGGGAGCCACCGGCGACTCGCTGTCGCTGGACGGAGTGCCGCTGACCCCGCAGGGCGGGACCGGTGACCCGAACAACTTCGCGGACTCGTCCTCCAACGGGGCCATCGGACCACCGATGACCTTCGGCACGGACGTCGACTCGTTCCTCACCGACTTCCCCGCCGGGATCCCCACGATTACCGCGCAGAGCACCGGCGAGACGATCTTCGTCGGAGTGCTGACCGTCAGCAACGGCTGACGGACTCTCGTCGGTCGGCTCGCTATTCTGGGTCCCGTGAGCCAGGTGACGCGGGTGTGCCTCGAGTTCGGCAAGAAACGGATCTTCGCGTCGGCGCTCGACTGGCCGGGCTGGTCCCGCTCGGCTCGGTCGCGCGGCGGGGACGAGGGCGCGCTCGAAGCGCTGGCGACGTACGCCGACAGGTACGCGGTGGTGGCACAGGTCGCCGGGTTGCCATTTGCGGTGACTCCCTCGCCGATGGTCGAGGTCGTCGAGAGGCTGCCGGGCGACATGACCACGGACTTCGGGGCCCCGAGCATGATCGCCAGCGTCGAACAGGAGCCGCAGGCTGCCACCGAGCTCGCGCGGCACGCCGCCCTGCTCACCGCGGCTTGGCAGATGCTGGCACAGGTCGTTGCGCTCACCCCGGACTCGCTGCGCAAGGGCCCGCGCGGCGGAGGGCGCGACCGCGACGCGATGGTCGACCACGTGCTCGGGGCCGAGACGGCATACGCCCGGAAGGTCGGCGTACGGCACAAGCAGCCGGCGCACGACGACACGGACGCGATCGCGGCACTGCGGGCCGACCTCATCGGCGCCCTCACCGCGCCCGTGCTGGACCGGCTCGACACCGGATGGCCGCCGCGCTACGCCGTACGCCGCCTCGCCTGGCACGTGCTCGACCACGCGTGGGAGATGCAGGACCGCACCGACTAGCGCCCGCGGTCGGCGCCGCCAACCGGTCAGCGGAAGATGCGCCGCAGGATCCGGACGAGGACGAACAGCCCGACCAGTCCCCCCAGCACCGGGAGCACCCGCTTGAGCACCGGGGCGCCGGCGTGGTCCAGCAGGTCGATCGCGTCGGAAGTAGGACGCATCGGCGGCGGCTTCGGCGCAGCCTGTACGGGCGCGGCTGGGGGACCAGCCGAGGGCTCAGCTGCCGGCTTGGACGGTTTGTCGGAGAGGTCGACGACGTGGTCGTCCGCGGGCTCAGCGGCGACCGCATCGGTGCTGGCTTCGACTGCTCCCGCTTCTCCGGCTGTGTCGGCTGTGTCGGATGTGTCGGCTGTGTCGGCTGTGTCGGCTGTGTCGGCTGTGCCCGAGCCGAGCTGGCTCGCGAGGCAGTCCGCGAACTGGCCGAGGATCTTCGTCCCCACCTCGACCATCACGCCGCGTCCGAACTGGGCCGGCTTGCCGGTGATGTTCAGGTCGGTCGTCACCCTGACCAGGGTCTGCTCACCCTGATCCACCAGCTCGGTGATGATCGTCGCGTTCGCCGTACCCGAGCCGCGCGACTCCCTGCCGGCCGCGTCGATGACCGCGCGGCCACCCTCCTTGTCGCGCTCGACGAACTTCGCGACCCCGCCGTACGTCACGGTGATCGGGCCGAGCTTGACCTTCACCCTCCCCTTGAACGAGTCGCCCTCGTACCCGTCGAATGTGGCCCCGGGCATGCACGGTGCGATGCGCTCGACGTCCATGAGCACATCCCAGGCCTGGTCCCGGGGCACCGGGACGAGGAACTCGTTCTCGAGCTTCATGCGGCTCCTGTGGTCTGGATCTGGAGGTCTAGAGACCAGCGGCCGAAGCCACGGCCCGGCGGGTGAGCACCCGGGCCAGGTGCTCACGGTAGTCAGACTGCGCGTGCAGGTCCGACGAGGGGCTGGTCCCGTCCGCCGCGTGGTCTGCGGCGGACGCCACCGCGGCCGCGGACGCGTCGACCCCGGCGAGCGCGGCCTCGGCGGCCGAAGCCCGCAGCGGCGTCGTCCCCATGTTGGTCAGGCCGACCCTGGCCTCGGCGATCGATCCGTTCGAGCGGCGTACGAGAGCGGCCACACCGACCAGCGCCCAGGCCTGCGCCGTACGGTGGAACTTCTCGTAGTGGTGTCCCCAGCCGGCGCCGAGCTTGGGCACCCGCACCTCGACCAGGACCTCGTCGGGACCGACCGCCGTCTGCAGGTAGTCGACGAAGAAGTCCGCGGCCTCGACGGTACGACGCCCGCCCGACCCGGCGATGACCATCTGCGCGCCGTACGCGAGGGCCACCGCGGGCAGGTCGCCAGCGGGGTCCCCGTGGGCCAGCGAGCCACCGAAGGTGCCCCGGTGCCGTACCGCCGGGTCGGCGACCGTGCCGGTGGCCTCGGCCAGAAGTCCCGCGTGCTCGCGCACCAGGGCGTTGGTCATCACCTCGTAGTGCGTGGTCATCGCGCCGATCACCAGGGCGTCGCCGTCGTCGCGGACGCCGCGGAGCTCGCTGACCCCACCGAGGTCGACCAGCACCGACGGGTAGGCCAGCCGCAGCCGCAGCAGCGGCACCAGCGACTGCCCGCCCGCGAGCACCTTGGCGTCCTCGCCGCCGGCGGCCAGCGCTGCCAGCGCGGTCTCCACCGAGTCGGGCCGCGCGTAGTCGAAGCTCGCGGGGATCATGACTGGGCTCCGTTCGAGTTCGAGCTCGCGCCGGCGGCGGTCTGGATCGTTCGCCAGACCGTCTGCGGCGAGCAGGGCATCCGCATGTCGTGGACGCCCAGGTGGCGCAACGCGTCGACCACGGCATTGACGACCGCGGGCGTCGACGCGATGGTGCCGGCCTCGCCGACCCCCTTGACGCCGAGCTCGTTGGTCGTCGCCGGGGTCACCGTACGGTCGGTGGTGAAGTGCGGCAGGTCCGCGGCCGAGGGCACCAGGTAGTCGACCATGGTGCCGGTCACCAGGTTGCCGTCCGCGTCGTATACCGCCTCCTCGTAGAGCGCCTGCGCGATGCCCTGGGCGATGCCGCCGTGCACCTGGCCCTCCACGATCATCGGGTTGACCACGTTGCCGATGTCGTCGACCGCCACGTACTTGCGGATAACGACCGCGCCCGTCTCGGTGTCAACCTCGACCGCGCACAGGTGGGTCCCGTGCGGGTACGAGAACTGGTTCGGGTCCAACGTGGAGTCGGCGGTCAGCGTCGGCTCGACGCCCTCGGGCAGGTCGTGCGCCGTGAAGGCCTCGAAGGCCACCGCCTGGATCGCCTTCTCGGCGCCGGGCGTGCCGCGCACCTTGAACACGCCGCCCTCGAAGTCCAGGTCAGCCGGGTCGCACTCGAGCTGGTGGGCCGCGATCCGGCGCGCCTTCTCCACCACCCGCTCCGCCGCGTGCAGCACCGCGATGCCACCGACGACGAGCGAGCGCGAACCGTACGTGTCCATGCCGTGCGGCGACATCTTGGTGTCGCCGTAGATGACCTCGATGTCCTCGAACGGGACACCGAGCGCGTCGGCGGCGATCTGGCTCCAGGCCGTGACGTGCCCCTGCCCGTGCGGCGAGGTGCCGGTCACGACCTCGACCTTGCCGGTCGGGAGCACCCGTACCGTCGAGGACTCCCAGCCACCGGCCACGTACTTCAGTGCCGACAGGATCCGCGACGGCGCCAGCCCGCACATCTCGGTGAACGTCGAGACCCCGATCCCGAGCTGGACCGGATCACCCGACTCCCGCCGCCGGGCCTGCTCAGCGCGCAGCCCCGAGTAGTCGAGCAGCTCGGTGGCCTTGGCCGTCGCGGCCTCGTAGTTGCCGCTGTCGTACTCCAGTCCCGCGATCGTGGTGAACGGGAACTCCTCGTGCTTGATCCAGTTCTTCGCGCGCAGCTCGAGCGGGTCCACGCCCAGCTCGGCGGCAAGGTCGTCCATCAGCCGCTCGATGGCGTACGTCGCCTCCGGCCGGCCCGCACCGCGGTAGGCATCGGTCGGCGTCGTCGTGGTGAAGACGCCGGTGCAGCCGAAGTGGAGCGCCTCGAACTTGTAGATCGAGTTGTACATGAACGCGCCCAGCAACGGGATGCCCGGCGTGATGATCTGCAGGTACGCGCCCATGTTGGCGACCAGGTCGACCTTGAGCCCCAGCAGGGTGCCGTCAGCCGTGCAGGCGACCTCGATGTCCTGGATCTGGTCCCGGCCGTGGATGGTGGCCTGGTAGCCCTCGCTCCTTGACTCGGTCCACTTGACCGGGCGACCGAGCTTGCCGGCGACCACCGCGGCGATGACCTCCTCGCGGTAGAGGTCGAGCTTGGAGCCGAAGCCGCCGCCGACGTCCGGCGCGATCACCCGGATCTTCTGCTCCGGGATCCCGGTCACCAGGGCGAGCAGGACGCGTACGACGTGCGGGATCTGGGTCGAGGACCACAAGGTGATCTCGCCAGTCGCGGCCATGGGGGCACAGACCACGGCGCGCGGCTCCATCGCGTTCGGGATGAGCCGCTGCTGGATGTACTGGCGGTGGAAGACCCGGCCGCCTTCGGCCTCGGCCTTCGCCTTGGCCGCGGCGTAGTCGCCGCCGGTGAACTCCCAGTAGTAGCACTTGTTGGTGCCCTTGTCGGAGTGCACCAGGTCGGCTCCGTCGGCCAGCGCGGCGGTCATGTCGATGACCGCAGGCAGCGGCGAGTAGTCGACCTCGATGCCTTCGAGGGCGTCGCTGGCCCGGTAGCGGGAGTCGGCCACGACGGCCGCGACCGCGTCGCCGGCGAAACGTACCTCGTCGGCCGCGAGCACCGGGAAGGTCGGCCCGACCATGTCGTCGGTCACCGGCCATACGCACGGGATGCCGAGCCCGGCGAGGTCCGCGCCGGTGTACACGGCCACGACACCCGGCATCTGGGCCGCCCTGCTCGTGTCGATCCGGTCGATCTTCGCATGCGCCATCGGGCTGCGGAGGATGGCCATGTAGAGCATGCCGGGGAGCTGGATGTTGTCGGTCCAGTTCGTCTCGCCGGTGACCAGGCGGGCGTCTTCCTTGCGCTTCAGCGGCTGGCCGACGAGCTTCGAGGACTCCAGGGTTTCGGTCATCGCGCTGCTCCCTCTGCCTGCATGGCCACAGCTGCCGCCTGGACCGCCTTCACGATGTTCTGGTAGCCGGTGCAGCGGCACAGATTGCCCTCGAGGCCGTCGCGGATCTCCGCCTCGGTCGGGTTCGGGTTCTCAGTGAGCAGGTCGACAGCGGCGAGCATCATGCCGGGCGTGCAGTAGCCGCACTGCAAGCCGTGCTCCGCGTGGAAGGCCTGCTGCACCGGATGCCAGGTCCCGTTCGCCAGCCCCTGCACCGTGGTGACCGACCGGCCGTCAGTCTGGACGGCGAGCACCGCGCAGCTCTTCACCGACTTGCCGTCCAGCAGCACAGTGCAGGCACCGCAGTTCGACGTGTCGCAGCCGATCGGTGTGCCCACACGGCCTAACCCGTCGCGCAGGTGGTGGACGAGGAGCTGTCGGGGCTCGACGTCGCTCTCGTACCGCTGACCATCGACCGTGACGCTGATCGGGACAGTGCTCACGCGGACCCCTTTCGGGCGACACCACGCCGTCGTGGTGCGATCTGGACGTCACACTAGGGCGCGAGCCCGGCGAGCACCACAGGAACCGTCCGTCCCCCGGAACGGCTGCGAGCGTGCCGGGCCAGGGCGCCGAGCACCTTGTACCTCCCACGTCTCACTACGGTGTCGTCGTGACCCCGAACCCGCGGCCCCGGCTGGCGCCGCACCTCGCCGGCCTCGGCACCACGATCTTCGCCGAGATGTCCGCGCTGGCTACAGCCACCGGGTCGATCAACCTGGGCCAGGGGTTCCCCGACACGGACGGTCCGCGCGTCGTCGCCGAAGCCGCGGCCCGGGCCGTGCTCGAGGGGCGCGGCAACCAGTACCCGCCGGGTGTCGGCATCCCCGAGCTGCGACAGGCGATCGCGGCGCACCAGCAGGCGCACTACGGCATCGCGCTCGACCCCGGCACCCAGGTCCTGGTCACCGCGGGCGCTACCGAGGCCATCGCCGCAGCGGTGCTCGCGCTGGTCGCCATCGGGGACGAGGTGATCGCCCTCGAGCCGTACTACGACTCGTACGCAGCCACTATCGCGATGGCGCGCGGGACGCGCGTGCCGGTCACCCTGCGCGCCCCGGACTTCGCGCTCGACGTGGACGCGCTGCGGGCCGCCGTGACTGCGCGGACCCGGGTGATCCTGCTCAACACCCCGCACAACCCGACCGGCGCGGTGCTCAGCCGCGCTGACCTCGCGACGATCGCGGAGATCGCGGTCCAGCACGACCTCGTGGTGATCAGCGACGAGGTGTACGAGCACCTCACCTTCGACGGCGCCGAGCACGTACCGATCGCCACGTTGCCAGGGATGGCGGACCGGACCGTCACCATCGGCTCAGCCGGCAAGACCTTCTCGTTCACCGGCTGGAAGGTCGGCTGGGTCACCGGGTCACCCGAGCTCGTGGCTGCGGTACGGACGACCAAGCAGTTCCTCACGTACGTGTCCGCCGGGCCGTTCCAGTACGCCGTGGCCGAAGCCCTCGCCCTGCCGCCCGCGGTGTACACCGACCTGCGCGACCGGCTCCAGTCGCAGCGCGACCTGCTCTGCGCCGGCCTCGCTGACCTGGGGTTCGAGGTGTACGTCCCGCGGGGAACCTACTTCGCGACGACCGACGTACGGCCGCTGGGCTGGGAGGACGGGATGGACTTCTGCCGGGCCCTGCCGCAGCGGTGCGGCGTCGTGGCGATCCCGCACCAGGTGTTCTACGACAACGTCGACGTCGGCCGTCCGCTGGTGCGGTGGGCGTTCTGCAAGCAGCCCGAGGTCCTGTCCGACGCGCTGGCCAGGCTGCGCGACGGCCGCCTCGCGCGCTAGGCCCGGCGGTTCTGGGCGACGAGCCGGAAAGCGCTGAACGCCCCGATGGCGAGGAAGAGCCAGCCGAGCCCGTTGACCGACGCCTTGACGAACCCGGGCCAGTCGACCACGTCGCCAACGACGTCCATCACACCGATGCCGCGGTCGTGCGCGACCAGGAGCAGTCCCCCGAGGATGAAACCGGCGAGGATGCCCAGCGCAGCGAGCACCGCAGCTGCCACAGCCAGCCCGATGGACGCAGCACCGCCGAAGCGGTGGATGGCCCAGCCGACCCCGTAGCCGACAAATACGGCGATGATGCCGAGCGAGACGTGGGCGATCGAGACCACGAGACCCCATGCGACCGCGCCGACAACAGCGGCGACGAACCCAGCGAGGATGCCGCGGAGCGGGTCGACGGCCCGGGCCGGTGCGGGCGGCGTACCCGCGGGGAGCACTGGCACGCCGGCGGCGTACTCGCCCCACGGCGGCGGCACGTCGGGGACCGGAGGCGGTACAGCCGGCATCGGAGGTGCAGCGGGCACGGGCGGTGCGGGTAGCGCGTCGTCGATCGGCTCAGTCACGTGTCCCCCTCGGCTGGAGCTGCGCCGGTGCGCGTCGCGACAGTAGCGCCTGCCCCCGCGCGACGATCGTCTTTCCCCTCAATCGTCGACGCAGCGAGCAGAGCCGGCTCAGCTCCCGACGGTCAGCGAGGCGCCGTCGACTGCCACGTCGACCGCGACCGTGTCGCCGTCGCGTACCTCGCTCGACAGGATCGCCCGCGCCAGCCGGTCGCCGATCTCGGTCTGGACGAGCCGGCGCAGCGGCCGGGCGCCGTACACCGGGTCGAAGCCCGCCAGCGCCAGCCACTCCCGCGTCGCGTCGGTGACCACCAGGGTGAGCCGCCGGTCGGTCAGCCGCTTCGCGAGCAGCGCCACCTGCAGGTCGACGATGCGGGCGAGGTCGTCGGTGCTCAGCGGGTCGAAGAGCACCACGTCGTCGAGCCGGTTCAGGAACTC
>JANYIP010000088.1 GCA_025361995.1 Streptomycetales bacterium
GGCCAGCAGCACCAGCCCGACCGCCAGTTCGGCGTCTCCCTCTGCGAGCGCCGATGTGCTCGGGACGCCGAAAGCGGCGACCGGCGCCCCCCTGGTCTTCGGCATGCTGAACTTGGAGTCGGGGCCGGTCACCTTCCCCGAGGTCCGGGCCGGCGCCGAGGCAGCAGCTGCGTACGTGAACGCCTACCTGGGGGGCATCGGTGGGCGGCCGATCAAGATTGTGTCCTGTCCGACCGATGGCCAGCCGGCGACCTCGGCGCGATGTGCCAACCAGATCCTCGACCAGCATCCGGTGGCGATCATCGGCGGCGCCGACAGCGGGGCTGAGGCGTCGATGCCGGTCTGGACACGGGCGAACCTTGCCGTCATCGGCGGGCTGCCGTTCACTCCGTCGGAGAGCACCTCACCGAACTCGATCAAGTTCGTCTCGGTGTCCTCCGGTGACAACGCGGCCATGGCCGCCTACGCAGGTCAGACCCTCAAGGCAACCAGTGCGGCCGTCCTGTACACGGACAACTCCCAAGGTGGCTACACCGCGAAGGCGATCATCGAGCCGACGTTGAAGAATGCTGGCGTGAAGAACGTCACGATGATCCCGGTGCCGCCGTCGGCTGCAGACCTGTCGGCGCAGGCCGCTGCCGCGGTCGCCGTCAACCCGGACGTGATCTACGTCGAGACCCCCAACGCCTGCGCGAACATGATCCGTGCGCTGCAGACGGTCGGCAACAAGGCGAAGGTCATGGGCCTCTCGCTCTGCACGGCACCTCCGGTCATCACCGCCGCCGGCAGCGCCGAGGACGGCTACCTCAGCGCCTCCCCGCTGGTGCCCTGGTACGGAGGCAGCAAGGACGCCGTGCTCTACCAGGCCGCGATGAAGAAGTTCGCGGCACCGAACACCCTGATGGCGGACACCACGGCCATCGGCTTCCAAGAGGTGATCAACCTCCAGGCGGCACTCGACCCGATCGCGAGCTCGCTCACGACCGCGAGCATCCTGAACGCCTTCAAGACCGGGACGGATCACCCGAACTTCCTGGCCCACCCGTACACCTGTGACGGAAAGCAGCTGGCCAAGGCGCCGGCAGCCTGCAACTCCTACCAGCTGATCTACCAGGTCTCCGGAGGCGCCAACAAGGCGCTGAGCGAGACAGACTGGGTGACAGCCGGGCAGTTCTACACCGGCAACTGAGCAGGGCCGGGGACCGGACGCTGCTATGGCTCCGGTCCCCGGCCCCAGGACCACGAGGAGGTGACCACGATTTCGAGCTACCTGCTGTTCGTCCTTCTGGGGCTTGGCGCCGGGGCTGCCTACGCCATCCTCGGCCTCGGCCTGGTCCTGAAGTTTCGCAGCACCGGGGTGGTGGACTTCGGGCATGGCGCGGTCGCCATGTTCGCCGCATACGTGTTCATCCAGCTGCGAAGCAGCGGGGTGCTCGAGCTGCCCTGGATCTGGTTGCCGCACGAGGTGACCCTCTCGTCGCAGGGCCTCGGCACTGCACTGGCGATGCTCATCGCTGTGGCGTACAGCGCCGTTCTCGGCCTGATTCTCTACCAGCTGGTGTTCCGCCCGATCCAGGGCTCGTCCGCGTTGACCAAGGTCTGCGCAGCGGTCGGCGTCATGCTGGGGCTGCAGGCGGTCGCCGTTCTCAACTTCGGCACCCAGGGGCGGTCGACGCCGACGATCCTCCCCTCGGGGATCGTCAGGGTGGCCGGCCTCATCGTGCCGGTGGACCGGCTGTACTTCGCCGGGCTGGTCGTCGTGCTCGCCGCGGCGCTCGCCCTGGTGTACCGCTACACCCGGTTCGGGCTCGCGACCCGGGCTGCCGACGAGAACCCCGTGGGTGCCTCGCTCATGGGGCTGTCGCCGACCCGGCTCGCAGCCTGGAACTGGGTGCTTGCCAGCGTGCTGGCTGCGGTGGCAGGAATCCTGATCAGCCCGATCGCGACTCTCGACCCCAGCTCGTACACGCTGTTCGTGGTGCCTGCGCTCGGGGTCGCGCTCGTGGCCCGGTTCCGCTCCTTCGCGGTCGTCGCAGCGACGGGGCTGGGGCTGGGGATCGCCCAGGCGCTGATCACCAAGTTGCTGACCGTGTGGACCTGGCTCCCCCAGCAGGGACTCGTAGCCGGCCTCCCGTTCATCCTGATCATGATCGTGATGACGGTGTTCACGCCTCGCCTCGCCGCGCGTGGGGATCAGGCGCGCTCGACCAACCCATCCGTCGGTACCCCGCGTGCTCCGTTCCGCACGGCTCTGGGCTGCTTCGTCGTCGGCGTGGTCGCACTGTTCCTGCTGCAGGGTTCGTTGCGCAGCGCCTTGATCTCCTCCCTGGTCACGGCCTGCATCTGCCTCTCCCTGGTCGTTCTCACCGGCTACATCGGGCAGGTCTCGCTGGCGCAGATGTCCTTCGCCGGTGTGAGCGCATTCACGCTGACCCACCTCGCGACCGACCTGGGCTGGCCCTTTCCGCTGCCGCTGATCGCCGCTGCTCTGGTGGCCGTCCCGCTCGGAGTCCTCCTGGGGCTGCCCTCGCTCCGACTGAGGGGGGTCAACCTCGCGATCGTGACGCTCGCGGCGGCCTCTGCGATGGATGCGTTCGTCTTCGCTGGCGGCTGGTTCAGTGGTGGTGACGCGGGCCGAAACATCGGATCGCCTCGGCTCTTCGGCTGGGACCTGGGCATCGCGAGGGGGCACGAGTACCCGCGGGTCATCTTCGGAGTCTTCGTCCTGCTCGTCGTCTGCGCGGTCGGGGTCGCGGTCGCCCGCTTGCGGATGTCAGCCACTGGTCGCATGTTCCTCGCCGTGCGCTCGAACGAACGAGCCGCCGCCGCCGCCGGCATCAACGTGTCGGCGGCCAAGCTCCTCGCCTTCGGCTACGCCTCCTTCATCGCAGGTCTCGGCGGCTGTCTGCTCGCCTATCAGCAGGGCAACATCTCCGGTTCCTCGTTCGGAGCCTTCGCCTCGCTCAGCCTGCTTGCCATCGCGTACGTCGCCGGGGTTGGCCGCATCGCGGGCGCGGTGGTCGCTGGAGTGATGCTCTCGCCGAACGGGCTCTTCGTCACGCTGGCAGACAAATACCTCCACGTCGGTGTCTACGCGACTCTGGTGGCGGGTCTCGCCCTCACCCTGACGGCCATCCAGAACCCGGACGGAATCGCCAGCACCAAGGCAGGGGCGCGCGGCGCCGGTGATGCGTTGGTGCGACTGGCGAAGAAGTTCAACGCGCACGGCGAGAACGTGGGAGCGCCGCTCGGACCGCCGTCCCGCTTCCAAGCGAAGGCCGCCGATCCGATCGAGGTCCAGTGGTCGGGTGAGCGAGGATGACGGCGCTGCTCGAGGTCCACGGACTCACCGTGACGTACGGGGGTGTCACGGCGGTTCGGGGTGCCACCTTCGACGTCCCGGCGGGGCGGATGGTGGGACTCATCGGGCCCAACGGAGCCGGGAAGACGTCACTCGTCGACGCTCTCACTGGCTACACCCGTCCCTCCGGCGGGACAGTCCTCTTCAAGGGGCAGGACATTACCTCGCTGGCCCCGCACCGGCGGGCCCGGGTGGGACTGGCGCGCACCTTCCAGTCGATCGAGCTTTTCGACGACCTCACGATCGAGGAGAACCTCGCGGTCGCCAGCCAGCACGTGGGCCTGCTCTTCTCGCTGCGCGAGCTCGTCTCGCGGGCACGCCCGGTGGACCGCGACGCGGTCGACCTCGCGCTGTCGATCTGCAACCTCGAGGCAGTCGCTCGCAGGTATCCTGCCGAGCTCTCCCACGGGCAGCGCAAGCTGGTCGGCGTGGCCAGGGCACTGGCTCAACGACCCAGCCTGGTCCTGCTGGACGAGCCAGCGGCTGGGCTGGACACCGACGAGAGCTTCGAGCTCGGGACCCGGCTGCGGGCCATGCCGGCGTACGGGACGAGCGTGCTGCTCATCGACCACGACATGAGCCTCGTGCTGACCGTCTGCGACGAGGTCATGGTGCTCGACTTCGGGGCGTTGATCGCCAGTGCAGCACCTGCGCAGATCCGTCGTGATCCACGGGTCATCGCGGCCTACCTCGGCAGCAGGGGAGATGGCGATGACGACTGAAGCCAGCGCGGTCGACACAGTCGGCTCGGTGGTGCCTGCGCTCCAGGTCGACAACCTGTGCGCCGGGTACCTCGGCACCGCCGTGGTCAGGGACATCACCCTGCGCGTGCTGCCCGGCGAGGTGGTTGCCCTGCTCGGACCGAACGGCGCGGGCAAGACGACCACCCTCGCGACGATCGCCGGACTCCTGCGCCCCCTCGAGGGATCGGTACGGTTGCACGGGGTCGACCTGGGCCGGCGGCGGCCGGAGGCCATGGCGAAGTCTGGGCTGTCACTGGTGCCTGAGGGGCGGTCGCTATTCTTCGGCCTCACGGTCAGGGAGCACCTCAAGCTCGCTCGACGCAAGACGGGCACGTCCGAGGGGGAGCTGCTCGACATACTGCCGGAGCTGCGCCCGTGCCTGGACCGCCGGGCTGGGTTGATGTCTGGCGGGGAGCAGCAGATGCTGGCCCTTGCACGAGCCCTCATGAGTCGCCCCACCGTGCTGCTCGTCGACGAGATGAGCCTAGGCCTGGCTCCCGTCATCGTTGACCGGCTCGTCCCGATCCTGCGGCGCACAGCCGACGAGCTGTCGACGGCTGTGCTCTTCGTCGAGCAGCACGTGGCCGTGGCCCTGGACGTCGCCGACCGTGCGTACGTCATGAACCACGGGCGGATCGTCGTGGAAGGCAGGGCGGCCGACCTGCGTCAGGACCGTGAGCTTCTGACCACCAGCTATCTCGGACAGGCCACCGCATCATGACCCACACCGAACAGGGAGTATCGATGAACGAGCCCAAGCCGCAGTCTTCGCCGGCCGTGGGGGAGGACGGGCTCAGCCGACGTACGTTCTTGGGAACCGCTGCTGCAGTCGGCGCGACGGGCCTGTTGGTCAGCGCGTGCGGAACGTCGAACGCGGCCACCGCCCCCACCACCAGCGCTGACCCGAAGCTGCTCGGGCCCACGTCAGGGGTCCCGGTGGGCAGCGCGAAGATCTACGCCGACCAGCGAGTGGTGGTCCTGCAGCCGACGGCCGGGACCTTTGTCGGACTGTCCGCCGTGTGCCCGCACGGCGGCTGCATCGTCTCGAACGTCGAGGCGACCGACATCACCTGCCCTTGCCACGGCTCGGCGTTCAGCGTGAAGGACGGCTCACTGGTGAACGGGCCCGCGACGAAGGGCCTCAGCCCTGCCGCGGTCACGGTCAAGGGGAACGACGTCTTCCTCGCCTGACCGCTGCCCCAGCTAGACGAAGTGCTGGCGGATCTCGCCGACCTGCTCGACCCGGCTCGTCAGGATCTCGCCGGGTTGCAGGAAGCGAGGCGGGGTGCGCCGGTTGCCGACGCCGGCCGGGGTTCCGGTGAAGATCAGGTCCCCCGGCAGCAGCAGGCACACTGTCGAGAGGCGGGCCACCAGCTCGTCGATCGGGAAGATCATCTCCGATGTGCGGCCGCTCTGGACGACCTCGTCGCCGAGCAGGCACTCGAAGCCGACGTCGTCACGGTCGACGAGCTCGTCCGGGGACACGACCATCGGTCCGGTGGGACCGAATCCACGGTGGGACTTCCCGAGCGAGAACTGGGCTGGCGTGCCGGTGAGCTGCAGGACCCGCTCTGACAGGTCCTGGCCGACGGTGATCCCGGCGAGGGCCTCCCACGCCTGGTCGCGGGCGATCTCGCGACCCCCGCGCCCCACCACGGCGACCACCTCGACCTCCCAGTCCACCTTGCCGGCCGGCAAACGTACCTCCGCGAGAGGACCGACGATGCACGAGGGGAACTTGGTGAACACCAACGGGGATTCGGGTGGTTCGAAGCCAGCCTCCGCCGCATGGGGGCGGTAGTTCAGGGCGATCGCGAACACCTGCCTGGGGTGCGGAACAGGCGCCCCCAACCGGTGGACGGGAATCTCCTGCGCGCTGGTCCAGTCGGCACCCGCAGCCCAGACGACGAGGTCGTCCCAACGTCCCAGCGCGGCGGTCGGCTCGGCGGGCAGGCGACCGTCGCTAGCGTGCTCGACGTCGAGCGCCCGCCCGTCCCGAAGGAGGACGAGTCGACCGTCGACAGTGCCGAACTTCACTGTGGGGCCGCGATCCCTCGAGTCACGACGACTCCGCGCCCACCGGATCGGTATAGATCGACTCGGTGTACGGGGCGTCGTGCGCGGAACTCCACGGGAGCACGGGGTTGCGCAGCGTCCCGAGCCCCTCGATCGAGGCCTCGACCACGTCCCCCGGCTGCAGGTAGAAGGCGAACGGGTCAGGCTGGACGGCAGCCACACCCGAGATCGTCCCCGTCGTGATGATGTCCCCGGCCGAGTACCCCTGCGGGGAGTGGAAGGCGACCAGCTGCGGGATCGAGATGAGGAGCTGGCTGGTGTTGCCGGCCTGCCGGACATCGCCGTTGACCCTCAGCTCCATCGCGAGCGCGTGCGGATCGTCGATCTCGTCGGCGGTCACGATGTACGGGCCGATCGGGCAGAACGTGTCGATGCCCTTGGAGAAGGAGAAGACACCGGACTGCATCTCGCGACGCTGGATGTCGCGGGCGGTGATGTCGTTGAACACCATGAAGCCTGCGACGTAGTCGGCTGCTTCGTCCGCGGAGAACCACTTCCCCGACTTGCCGATGATCACTGCGAGCTCGAGCTCGTAGTCGAGCTCCCGGGTCAGCCCCTCCGGATAGACGATCGGGTCGTCGGGTCCGATGATGGCGTCGACGTTCTGGAAGAACACGATGCCCTTGTGCACCGGGTGTGACCAGTTGACCTTCTGGAGCTCCTCGTGGTGGGCGGCGAAGTTCCCGGCAGTGTGGAAGAACTTCTTGGGGACGATGGGTGCCCGTAGGCGTACATCGCCCAGAGGTACTCGCACACCTGTCTCGGGCACGAGACCTGCTCGCTCGAAGTACTCGCGTGTGGACGCGCAGTCCAGCTCTATGACCTGCTCGTCCTCGAGCCGACCGACTCTTCCTGCGTCGAACGTCACCAGCTTCATGCCTTGGTCCACCCTGCCGCTCAGTCCGGATTCTCGAACAACGAAAGTGACTATCGTTGATGCGATCGTCGCGCTCGATCAGGCCGGTGTCAAGCCTGGTCCGCTTGGAGGGGCGTCCCCACCCTGAACACGCGCAGCTGGAGCGCCAGGGTCGCGTAGTAGCCGACCAAGGTCACAAGCTCGAAGAGCGCCCTGGGGCCGATGAGGTCCTGGGCGAACTCGAACTCCGGCCCGGTCAGGTCGCTACGTGTCACGAGAGCGTGTGTCGTGGTGGCCACGAGACGCTCGGTGGGATCAACCAGGGATTCGAGCCGGCCGTCCCGGACCGCGTCGAGCGTCACCTGCTCGAGCCCGATCGCAGCCCCCACCGCCTGGTGCGCCATGATCTCGAATGTGCTGCTCCACGCGTGCGCGACGACGAGGATGGCCAGCTCTCGGCACCGGTCGGTCAGCGTGCCGCCGTAGCGGACTGCCGCTCCCAGTCCCTGCAAGGCGCTACCGATGGGCGGGCTGAGCAACATCGCGTTGAACGGTCCCTCGAGGCGCCCTGCAGCGTCGACGAGCGCGAACGCCTGTGGCCCGGCCGCACGGGGACCGCCGGTGATCGCCTCGTACAGGAGACGCTGATCGTCGTCGAGGCCCGCAACGTCGAACTTGGGCAGCCGAGCCGGCGCTTCCGAGCTGGTCACCGGCCGGCTCCCTCGTAGCCGAGGAGGCCCGAGATCTCGTCGCAGGTCGCGAGGACCATCGGCCTCAGCTCTCTGACGATCCGCTGGCTCGACCAGTCCCGGGACGCGACAGCCACGTTGGCGCCGGCGATGGCGCGTCCCGTCCGGTCGAAGACGGGAGCGGCGACTGAGCGAAGTCCGAAGGCGAGCTCCTCGTCCTGGAGCGCCCAGCCGTCGTGCCGGATCTGGACGAGCTCGCCCCGCAGCTCGTCGAGCGACACCTTCGCGTTCGGGCCGTGGTTCGTGGCAAAAGACGCGGCATCGACCCGCTGGCCCAGCTCGGAGTCGTCGAGGTACGCCAGCAGGAGCTTGCCGATGGACGTGTGTACCGCGGGCAGGGTCGATCCCACCTGGATGTTGGCGGTGACCAGGTCGGAGTTGCGCAGCCGGACGAGGTAGAGCACCTGGTCCCCGGTCAGCACGCCGAGGTTCACCGTCTCGCCGCTGGCCTGCGCCAGGGCCTGGAGCCGAGAAGTGGCGAGCTCGACGAGGTCCAGACTGCGCAGAGCCGCGGTGCCGAGGGTCAGAACACGAACTCCTGGCCGGTAGTCACCGTTCGGCAGGTGCTCCAGGTAGTGCTCCGAGGTCAAGGTCATGACCACCCGGTACACCGTCGGTAGGGGCATCCCGGCAGCCACCGCGATGTCGCTGATCCGCCAGGTCGGGCGCTGCTCGGAGAAAAGCGTCAGGATGCGCAAGCCTTTGGCGAGGGCCTCGACCCGGTACTCCGGCCGGTCGGGCGCCTGCCCTGGCACGAGAGTCGAACCCTCGGTTGCGGAGTCCACGCCATCGGCTGCCGACATTTCCGGGCGTCGCTTCGGTGGCATCGCGTGCCTCGCTCTCTGGGAGGCGCACAGGCCCCCCGTCGCTCGTCGCTCGTCAGCCTAGGTGCGTGACGGCCGGCGGCGCTGGACAGGTGTGGTTGCTAGGTCTAGCGTATATGGAAGTCACTTTCACTGAACGAGAGAAAACTGAGCTGGGTGACCGGCGAGGGCGGAGGAACTGCGAATGCCGGTGACCGACTGGTTGCAGTTGACCGACCGCGCCTGCCTCGTGGTCGGGGCCGGCGGGCTAGGTGGCGCAAGCGCGGTCTCGCTCGCGGCGCAGGGCGCCCGTGTAGTGCTGGTCGACGTCGACGAGGCCCGCCTCGAGGCGGTTCGCGCGCGGGCCAAGGACGAGGGCGCGGAGGTGATCACGATCGCAGCGGACCTGTGCGACCCGCAGACCTGCCGTGACGTGGTGGCAGCTGCCGCCGAGGAGCTGGGCGGGCTGGAGATCTTCCTCCACGCGGTGGGGCGCAACGTACGTAGGCCGGTTCTCGAGCTTGACGACGACGCCTGGTCCCAGACCCTCACGTTGAACTTGTCGACGGCGTACTGGACCGGTCAGGCGGTGGGTCGATTCATGTGCGAGCGGGGGTACGGTCGGATGGTCTTCGTCTCCTCCGTCTCAGGCCTGCTCGCCCACCCGCACCATGCGCCGTACGCCGCCACCAAGGGGGGGATGAACCAGCTCCTGCGCGTGATGGCCCGGGAGTGGGCGGTGCACAACGTCACCGTCAATGCCGTCGCGCCCGGCTACATCGAGACTGACCTCACCCGGGAGTACCTCGCCAAGGACGGGGTCCGAGCGGACCTGGTCTCGCTGGTGCCCGCCCAACGGCTGGGTCGACCGAACGAGGTTGCCGATGCGGTGGCCTTCCTCGCCTCCGACCGGGCAGCGTTCATCACCGGTCAGGTCCTGTACATCGACGGCGGTCGCGTGCTCGTCTGAGCACGTACGCAAAACAGCTCGTCTCGCCCCATCTCTTGCCCTGGAGGAGCGCCCATGTCGCCCGAACCCGTCATCACTCGCAGGTTCCCTGGCCGTTCGGTCCTGGTGACCGGCGCAGGCACCGGGTTCGGTGCGGAGATCGCTGTCCGTGCGGCCCAGGAGGGCGCGCGCGTCGGCGTGCACTACAACCGGTCGCGCGACGGCGCTGAGCAGACGCGCAGCCGCATCGCTGCGCTCGGCGGCGAGGCAGTCCTCATCCAGGGCGACATCACGAGCAGGGACGACATCCGTCGGATGGTCGACGCCGCCTTCGACGCCTTCGACGGGCTCGACGTCCTGATCAACAATGTCGGTGACGTCGCGCGTGACCAGATGACCTGGAGGGACATCACTGAGGAGTCCATCGACCACGTCCTCGACGTGGACATCAAGGGCACCCTGCTGTGCACTCACGAGTTCGGTGCCCGCATGCTCGACCAAGGGCATGGTGCGATCGTCAACATCGGCTCGACCGTGGTGGTGCGCGGCAGTGCGCGTGCTCCGCAGTACGCGGCCGCCAAGTACGGGATCATCGGGTTGACCAAGTCGTACGCCGCCGCCTTCGCCCCCACCGTGCGCGTCAACGTCTTCGCGCCCGGCTTCATCGAGACGGCGGCCACGCTCCAACGCGAGGACTGGCAGTCGGGCCGGGGTGAGCAGCTGCGAAAGCTGACGCCGATGGGCCGAATCCCAGGTCCTGCCGAGCTGGCGGGAACGGCCCTGTTCCTCGCATCCGACGACGCTGCGCACATGACCGGCGGTTTCATGGTGGCCGATGGGGGCTACAACATGGTCGGCGCGTAGGTGGACCAGCTGCCCGGGGCAGGGACGTCGGTCGGCCGAGCCATCGTGGCGAGATTGGCGGCGGCAGGTGTGCGCGAAGTCTTCGGAGTCGCCGGGGGCGCGCTCACGCCGTTGCTGGGTGCGCTGGACGAGCAAGAAGTCATCTCCTACGTCGGGGTACGCCACGAGTCGGCAGCCGCGATGATGGCTGCCGCCACCGCACAGGCGACCGGTCGCGTCGCTGTCTGTCTCGGTGAGCAAGGCCCGGGGACGCTCAACCTCGTCGCGGGCCTGGGCGGGGCGCACAACAACAACCTCCCCGTCCTGGCTCTGACGGTCAGTGGCAACTCGCGGACGGCCCGAGCCGGCTCTGGCGCATTGATGGAGCTCAACGCCACGCTGGCTTCGCGCGCCGTGACCAAGTGGCGTCGCAACGTCGATCGGGCGGACCAGGTCCCCGACATCGTTGACATCGCCCTGCGCAAGGCAGTGCTCGGACGCCCGGGACCGGTCCACATCGACATCCCGCGCGACGTGCTCGCTGACGTCCTGAGCCCAGAGTTTCCCGGGCTCCGGCTCGCGTCTGAACCCACCGGACCTGCCGTGGACAGCGTCTCGGTGCGGTGGGCTGCGGAACTCCTCAGCGGGGCTCAACGCCCTGTGGTGATCGCGGGCGGTGGTGCCGCCCGTTCCGGGGTGGCGGCTGTGCTCCGCCAGGTGGCGGATCATCTGGCGGCGGTGACCCTGAGCACCCAGATGGGGATCGGCGTCCTTGGGACCGGCGGTGGACTCTTCGCCGGCCACGGGGGAGTCATCGGCGGACCGGCCCTGATCCGAGCCGTGGAGGAGGCGGATGTCCTTCTGGCTGTCGGGTGCCGATTCTCGTCCTGGTGGTGGCGTGACGGGCGCAGCCTCGTCTCCGACAGCGCGACCGTGGTCCGGCTCGACAGCGACCGAACCCTGCCACCGGGGGCTCCGGCGCGGATGCTGACCCTCCACGGTGACGCGGACGTCAGCCTGCCGGCACTGTGGGCCGAGCTGGCGCGAAGTGCCGCCCGGGCGCCGTCGGTGTGGGCGGTCGGCATCCGTGGTGAGTACATCCGGTACACAGCCGAGCTCGACGAGCTGGGGCGACAGCTGGACCCGCCTGCTCACCCGGCCGCACTGGCCTGTGCGGTCGCCCGGATGCTCCGTCCTGAGGATCTGGTGGTCCTCGATGGAGGCCATACAAGCTTCTGGAGCAATGACTTCGTCCCGGCGTTGGACCCCCGCCGGGTGTTCCACGAGCCCGGGATGGCCCAGCTCGGCTTCGGCGTCCCGTACGCCAACGCACTAGCTCTGGCATTCCCCGACCGGCGTGTGGTCACGATCACCGGGGACGGCGCGTTCGGCTTCCACGTGGCAGAGCTGGACACGGCGCGTCGGCTGGGACTGCGAACCATCACCGTGATCGCCGACAACGCCTCGTGGGGGGTGATCGGCGCAGCGCAGGAGCGCGCTGGATTCTCGCTGGGGACTGACCTCTCGGGGACCGACTACGCAGGGATCGCGCGGGGGTTCGGCTGTTTGGGCATCAGGGTCGACGACCTTGCCGACCTCTCGGCCGCGTACTCCTTGGCCTGCGAGTCGCCCGCCCCTGTCGTCCTCGACTGCCGCGTACGGTTCGAGCCGCACCCGATGCTGCCGGCATTCGGTCGAACGACCAGCTCCGTGTCTACCTAGAACCACGCGGGCTCGGTTTCCAGCGTCGTCGTGTCGATCCTGTCCAGCAGGTCGAGCTGCGGACCGGTCTTGGGCAGCTCCCACCGGAAGAAGTAGCGACCGGCCTGCCTCTTGCCGTCGTAGAAGTCGCCGCCAGCCCCCTGTGCGGCCAGCATCTGCTCGAGCCAGATCCACGCGAGCACGACATGTCCGGTCGCCTCCAGATAGACGGAGGCGTTCGCGAGTGCCACCTCGGCGTCGCTCTGGGCCCACAGCGTCGCCGTGGTGCGCCGGAGCCGTGCCACGACTGCGTCGAGCGCACCGGCCATCGCACGGAGCTCGCCGTCGAACGCCTGGGCCCGGGTGGTCGTGGCGGCGATCGTCTCC
>JANYIP010000383.1 GCA_025361995.1 Streptomycetales bacterium
TCCGCTGCACGCCGCGGTCGTCGTGCTGGCGATCCAAGGGGTCGTCGCCGTCGGGATCACCCTCGGCAGCCGAGGACCCCCGCGCGCGCCGCAGCGACGCCACCGCCGCCGGGTAGCGGCAGACTGGGCCGGTGACGGAGCAGCGGGGTGGGCCGGTCGGCCGGCTGGCGGAGAGCAACCGGGTCGAGGCCTTCAGCGACGGGGTGTTCGCGATCGCGCTCACCCTCCTGGTGCTCGACCTGCACGCCCCGACCGGCCCCGGCAGCTTCGCGTCGACCCTGCGCGACGAGTGGCCGGCGTACGTGGCGTACCTGGCGGCATTCCTGAACATGGGCGCGATCTGGATCAACCACCACGACCTCTTCACCCGGGTCGAGCGGGTCGACATCCGGCTCATCTGCGCCAACCTGCTGCTGCTGCTGGTCTCGTCGCTGTTCCCCTGGCCGGCCTCGGTCATCTCCGCGGCGATACGCACCGGGACGCACAACGACCAGGTGGCCGCCACGGTGCTCTACGCCGCGATCGGCTTCAGCGTGCCGCTGGCCTGGATCGGCGTGTACGGCTACCTGAGGCGCAACCCGCACCTGCTCACGAGTCCGGCCCAGGTGGCCTACATGCGGTACAGCTCACGCCGCTCGCTGGTCAGCGTCCTGGTCTACCCGGTGGCTGCGGCGATCGCCTTCGTGGCACCCGACGTCGCCCTCGCGCTGTACGTGGCGCTGCCGCTGTACTTCATCGGTTCACTGCTCGTCGCGCCGGGCGAGTAGACCAACCCGGGGGTCATCGCGCCGCGTCGTCGCCCTGCTCGAGCCCGAAGCGGACGAGGGTCTCCCACGCTCCTGGCGGCGGCGGCTGGGTCAGGGCGAGGAGGAAGGAGTCGCGGTCCAGCCGCAGGGTGCTGACAGCGTCGATCGCGCGCACGGTTGCCGTACGCGGGACGTTCAGCAGCAGAGCGAGCTCGCCGACTCCCGCCCCCGGACCGAACTCGACCAGCACCCTCCCGCTCTGGGTCACTTCCAGTGCGTCCGGTTGGCGACCACCACCAGCAGGTCGAGGCAACCGATGACCAGACCCTGGGCGCCGGGGACGATCAGCGCCGCACGTGGCCAGCACCGCGAACACCACGAAGCTCGCGGCCTGGCTCCAGACCAGCAGGCAGGCTGCCGCGATTGCCGGCCCGAGCAGGCTGGAGGCACCGTCCAGCCAGCCGAGGACGACATGAGCCTTGGTCAGCGACCGCGGGTCCGGCGACAGCGACGGCAGCAGGGCCGAGATCGACGGCCGTGAGGTCACCATCGCCGCGGCCGCCCCCACCGCTGCGGCGTAGACGACCAGCCGGGGCGCCCCGGTCACGAGCAGTGCCGCCACCCCTGCCAGCCCGCAGCACTGGGTCAGCAACCCGGCGAACAGGACGCGGCGTGATCCGTACCTGGCCTGCAGCCCGCCCACGTTCAGCGCGACGAACGTCGCCGGAACCAGCTGGGCGACCAGGACGGCGGACGCTTCGCGGACCCCGCCGCGGCTGTTGGCGAGGATGGTCACTGCGATCCACGAGCCGTACTCGGCGGTCTTGAAGCAACCGAAGACGACGGCGAGCCCGTCGAGGGTCAGCTCCGCGAGTCCCCGCGTCGCCGGCACGTGAGACCTACTGACGCCGCGTCGCCACGTACACGGTGTTGGTCGAGTCTCGCTCCTGCAACGGGTTGTGGAAGGACACGACCTCGGCCTCGACCTCGTCGAGCACCGTCGCCAGCAGTGCGGCGTAGTCCTCGTCCGGCGGGTCGTTGGACCACAGCGAGAAGACGCCGCCCGGAGCCAGCTGCTGCGCCAGGCCACGCACCCCCGCCGCGGTGTAGAAGGCTGCGTGGCTCGTGTGCAGCAGGTGCTTCGGCGAGTGGTCGATGTCGACGATCACTGCGTCGAAGGGACGACCCGGTGCCGTCGGGTCGAGCTCCCCGGCGGCCGCCATGGCGAAGAAGTCCCCCGCCACCAGCCGGCACCTGAGGTCGGCGGTCAACCCCAGACCGAGCGGGATCAACCCCTGCGCGTGCCACTCGATCACCGCCTCGAGGCGCTCGACCACGACCAGCGACCGTACGGCCGGGTTGTCGAGCACCGTCTGCGCCGTGTAGCCGAGCCCGAGCCCGCCGACGACCACGTCGAGATCGGAGCCACCGAGCCGAGCCAGTGCCAGCCGCGCGACCGCCACCTCCGCAACGGTGAACAGGCTCGACATCAGGAAGTCGTCGTCGAGCTTGACCTCGTAGATGTCCTCGCCGGACATCGGGTCCCGGCGCCGCCGCAGGCTGATCGCACCCATCGGGGTCTGGCGCCAGTCGAGCTCGGAGAACCTGGCGCTCGCCACCTCAGGAGCTCCCGAGGTCATGGTGCGCGTCAGCGTGGGTCGTGCTCAGCGAGAAGACCCGCCGAGGCTCCACAACACCCTTGAGATCGCGCAGCCCCTCGTCCGCGAACAACAGGCCTGAACCGGCGACAAGGTCGGTCACGGTCCCCGACACGTACACCTGGTCGGCCCCGGCCAGAGCGGCGATCCGGGCAGCGACGTGGACAGCGATCCCGCGGACCGTCGAGCCCGACAGTTCGACCTCACCGGTGTGCACCCCGGCACGCAGGGGCAGCCCGAGCCCAGCCGCGCGCAGCTGCAGCGACCGCGCGAACCGGATCGCCCGGGTCGGACCGTCGAAGCGTGTCAGCAGGCTGTCGCCGGCCCGGTCGACCTCGATCCCGCCGAACGAGGCGAGCTCGGACTCAGCGGCCAGGTAGAACGACTGCACCAGGTCCCCCCAGGCGGCGTCGCCCAGCTCCTCGGCGCGCTCGGTCGATCCGACGACGTCCACGAAGACCAACGTGGCCAGCGCCCTGGTCGAGCGGACGGGTGTCGTGGTCCCCGTCACGAACCGCTCGATCTCGGCGAGGACCCGCTCGTACTCCGGTCCCAGCATGTTGTGGGTGTTGCCCGGGAACTCGACGAAGACCGCACCGGGGATGTGTGCAGCGAGGTCGCGTGCCGCATCCACGTGGGCGACTGGGTCGCCGCGCCGGTTCATCACCAGGGTCGGGACCTGGATGGTCGGCAGGATGCCGCGTACGTCGATCTGGGCGTTGAGCTCTTCG
>JANYIP010000013.1 GCA_025361995.1 Streptomycetales bacterium
GCCTGCGCCTCGGCCACGGTGGCGGCGTCGACGGTGTCGGGCAGGGAGTTCAGCAGCCGGCAGATCACCTGCACGTGCGCCAACGACACCTCCCCCGCCGCCAACGCGGCAGCGGTCGCCGGGTAGCACTGGGCCAGGTCCGCGGCCACCCGTACGTCACTAGCCGCCGCCCCCGGGCCGCTGCAACCCCACCGTCTTCAACCACGCCGACGTCGAGGCCGCCCCGGCCTCGATCGCCGTACCACGGGTGTCAACCTCACGCACCGCGGCAAGGCGGGCCGCATCCAACGCCGAACGCGCTGCGGTCAGCTGACGTACCAGGGGCAATGTCTGCCCGCTCGGCACCGACCACAACGGCCGAGACGCCAACGCCTTGGATGCGCAGCAGATCACCTCGGCTAGACCCAACGGGTCCAACGCGTCCAGATCGGCGGTGATCGACATGCTTCAGACACTAAACGAGGCCACCGACAGACTCCCGAACACGAACCGAACCCGTTATCCAGCAACAACTTTCCGGCGGTGGCGGACCACCGAGGCAACCATAATTTCATGATCGACGCGGAAAGGTGAGGGTGGGGGAAGGGGAAGGGGCGCGGAGGGAGTGGGGGTGGCTCCTGCCACTCCAGGTATAGCAGAGTCCAGCGGGGCTCATGAGCGCCAAATTTTGGGGGTACGGTCACGAACTCCAGATCGGAGCTGATGACGTGACGCCGCTGACAACGAGCCCGTTCAACCTCCCCGACCACCTCAGCTCAAAAGCCGACCCGACGCTCATCACGCCCGACGAGCAGCACTTCGCAGCCATCGCCGCGAGCCTCGAGCAGTCGATCGCCGACCTGACCACCCGACTGGAGGTCGAGCGCCGGGTGCCCGGCGGCGCCGGCCAGGAGGCGATGGACCGGGACATGGAGATCCACCGGCTGTCTGCGCGCCTGCGTACCCTGCGACGCTTCGGCTTGGACCTCTGCCTCGGACACATCGTCAGCGCAGACGACTCGGAGCCCGCGTACATCGGACGGCTCGGCCTCACAGACAGCACGGGCCGTCGGCTGCTGCTCGACTGGCGCTCCCCCGCGGCAGAGCCATTCTTCGGGGCCACCCACGGCAACCCGATGGGGCTGGCCAGCCGCCGCAGATACCGCTGGACCAACGGCCGGATCAGCGACTACTGGGACGAGGTCTTCACCGCTGACGGGCTAGCATCTCGCGCCGCGCTCGACGACCAGTCCGCCTTCATCGCCAGCCTCGGCAGCAACCGCACGCCCCAGATGCGAGACGTCCTCGCCACCATCGCGGCCGACCAGGACGCCATCATCCGGGCGGGCTCCCGCGGCGCGCTCGTCGTCGACGGCGGTCCGGGTTCGGGGAAGACAGTCGTTGCCCTGCACCGCGCGGCGTACCTCCTCTACTCCGACCCGCGGCTGGGTCACCACCGCGGTGGCGTGCTGTTCATCGGCCCGCACCAGCCGTACCTGGCGTACGTCGCGGACGTCCTGCCCAGCCTCGGTGAGGAGGGTGTGCAGACCTGCACGCTGCGGGACCTCGTCGTCGAGGGAGCGGCAGCAACCATCGAGGCAGACCCCGAGGTGGCGCGACTGAAGTCAAGCGCAGCCATGGTGAACGCCATCGAGGCGGCGGTCAGGTTCTACGAGGAGCCACCCACCCAACCGTTGACGGTCGAGACCGGGTGGTCCGACATCTGGCTGAGCGCCGACGACTGGGCCGAGGCGTTCGATGCACCAGACCCGGGTACGCCGCACAACGAGGCGCGCGACCAGATCTGGGAGCAGCTGCTCACGATCCTCGTCGACAAGCACGACGGCGACGGCACGCCGGACCAGCTCCGGACCGCACTTCACCACAACACCGGACTGATCGCCATCCTCAACCGCGCGTGGCCGCTGCTCGAAGCAGCCGACGTCGTCGCAGACCTGTGGTCGGTGCCCGCGTACCTGCGCCTGTGCGCTCCGTGGCTGCGCCCCGATGACGTACGCCGGCTGCAGCGGACCGACAAGCAGGCCTGGACCACCTCTGACCTCCCACTCCTGGACGCAGCGCGGCAGCGGCTCGGCGACCCGGAGTCGTCACGACGCAACCGCCGGCACCGGGCCCGCGTCGCCGCCGAACGTGAGCGGATGGACAGGGTCATCGACGACCTGATCGAGTCCGACGACGATGGTGACGGCGTGGTCAGGATGCTGCGGGCGCGCGACATGCAAGGCGCCGTGGTCGAGGACCTGCAAGGTGTTCTGGTCGACGAAGGTGCGCTGCCCGGTACCGACCCGGACCTGCTCGCCGGCCCGTTCGCGCACATCGTCGTCGACGAGGCGCAGGAGCTGACCGACGCGCAGTGGCAGATGGTGCTGCTGCGCTGCCCGTCGCGGAGCTTCACTCTCGTCGGGGACCGCGCCCAGGCCAGGGGTGGTTTCACCGAGACGTGGCAGGAGCGGCTCGAGCGGATCGGCCTCGACCAGATCACCCTGGCCTCCCTGACCATCAACTACCGGACCCCGCAGGAGGTCATGGCCGAGGCCGAGCCGGTCATCCGGGCGGTGCTCCCGAACGCCAACGTACCGACGTCCATCCGCAGCACCGGCGTCCCCGTCGTCCACGGATCCGCAGCGGATCTGGGCTCGATCCTCGACACCTGGCTCGCCGCGCACGCCGAGGGGATCGCCTGCGTCATCAGCGCGAGTGGCGGCGACCTCGGCGCGACGCCACGGATACGGGAGCTGACCCCGGAGCTGTCCAAGGGGCTCGAGTTCGACCTGGTCGTCCTCATCGACCCTGAGGAGTTCGGCCAGGGCATCGAGGGAGCCGTCGACCGCTATGTCGCGATGACCCGCGCGACTCAGCAGCTCGTCATCCTCACGAGCCCGTGACACCGGCGTACAGCCGAGTTGATCAACCATTTCTTCATGATCGACGCGGAGGGTGGTGGCGGATGGGGTGGGGGACCTAGGGCACTGACGGGGAGGACCAGGGGGGAGGAGGATGGACGGTCGTGAGCAGTTATGTCCTTGTCGCGCTGCTCGTCTTCGGGGTGAACCTGCTCCCCGCCTTCGCGGCAAGTGGCCGCTTCGTCCTCGCGACCGCCGTCCGCCACTTGCGGCGCTGGCTGCCACGCCGGTACGTCAGCAACACCCAGGCGGCCGGCGAGCTCCTGATGGCGCACCGGCGGGCGTCGATCCTCGGGCTCGGCCTCTTCGTGCTCTCCCCGCTCCCCTCGGCCCAGCTCTTCGAGGCCGCGGGCCTCATGGCGGTCCGCCTGCTGCCGCTGGCCGCGGCGTTCTTCGTCGGGCGGCTCGCGAGCTATTCGCTGTACGTCGGCGGGGTGCACGCCGCCCGCAAGACCCCGATCGGGCAGCTCATCACCCAGTCGCTGACCTCACCGTGGGCCATCGCGCTCCAGGTGCTGATGCTCGTCGGCATCGTCGCCGTCGGCCGGGTCGACTGGGCCGGAGCGGTCAGGCGTCGATCCGAGACCGGTCAAGCCCGCCAGCGCCATCGACGATGAACTCCTTGCGCGGCGCCACGTCGTTGCCCATCAGCAGGTCGAACATCAGCTCCGCCGACTCCGCGTGCTTCAGCGTCACCCGGCGCAGCGTCCGGTGCCGCGGGTCCATCGTCGTCTCGCGCAGCTGGGACGCATCCATCTCGCCGAGCCCCTTGTAGCGCTGGATCGACTCCTTGACCCGGCGGCCCTTCTTCTCCAGGTCCGCCAGGGTGCGCCGCATCTCCGCGTCCGAGTACGTGTAGATGTACTCGTTCTTCTTGCCACCGCCCGCGATCACCTCGATCCGGTGCAGCGGCGGCACCGCCGCGTACACCCGGCCGTCCTCGAGCAACGGGCGCATCGCGCGATAGATCAAGGTCAGCAAGAGGGTACGGATGTGCGCGCCGTCCACGTCCGCGTCCGTCATCAGGATCACCTTGCCGTAGCGCGCCACGTCGAGGTCGAAGGTACGGCCCGAGCCGGCGCCGATCACCTGGATGATCGAGGCGCACTCGGTGTTGCGCAACATGTCCGACGGCGACGCCTTCTGGACGTTGAGGATCTTGCCGCGGATCGGCAGCAGCGCCTGGAACTCCGAGTCCCGCGCCACCTTCGCCGTCCCCAGCGCGCTGTCGCCCTCGACGATGAAGAGCTCGCTGCGGTCCACGTCGTCCGACCGGCAGTCCGCCAGCTTGGCCGGCAGCGACGACGTCTCCAGCGCGTTCTTGCGGCGCTGCAGCTCCTTGTGCTGGCGGGCCGCGACGCGGGTACGGGCCGCCGACGCCACCTTGTCCAGGATCGTCCGCGCGGTCTGCTTGTCCCCGCGCTTCGTCGACGTCAGGTACGCGGCCAGCTCCTTGGCCACCACGTTCCCGACGATCCGGGTCGCCGCCGACGTACCCAGCACCTCCTTGGTCTGCCCCTCGAACTGAGGCTCGGCCAGCCGTACCGTCACCACCGACGTCAAGCCCTCGAGCACGTCGTCCTTGACCACGTCGTCCTCGCCGACGCGCAGCACCCGGGCCGCCCGCAGCTGCTCGTTGAAGGTCTTGGTCAGCGCGCGCTCGAAGCCGTTGACGTGGGTGCCGCCCTTGGGCGTGGCGATGATGTTGACGAAGGACTTGCTCACCGTGTCGTAGCCGGTCCCCCAGCGCATCGCGACGTCGACCGCGAGCTCGCGCTCGACCTCCCGCGGGGTCAGGTGGCCGTGCTCGTCCAGGACCGGAACCGTCTCGCGGAAGTGCCCGACCCCGCGCAGCCGCAGCACGTCGCACAGGCCCTGGTCCGGCGCCAGGTACTCGCAGAACTCCGAGATCCCGCCCGAGAAGTGGAAGGACTCCTCGGCGGTCGCCCCGGGGTCGCGCTCGTCGCGGACCACGATGGCAAGCCCGGGGACCAGGAAGGCGGTCTGCCGCGCCCGGTCGTGCAGCTCCTCCAACGACAGCTGTGCATCCTTGCCGAACACCTGGCCGTCGGCCCACCAGCGCACCCGGGTCCCAGTGACCTTGCGAGCCACCTTGCCCACCACCCGCAGGCCCGACGCCTCGGTGAACGCCGCGCCCGGGCCCTGGCCGGCGTACGAGCCGGGGACGCCGCGCCGAAATGACATCGTGTGGATCTTCGCGTCCCGGTCGACCTCGACGTCCAGCCGCGCGGACAGTGCGTTCACCACCGACGCGCCCACCCCGTGGAGGCCACCGGTCGCTGCGTAGGAGCTGCCGCCGAACTTGCCACCGGCGTGCAGCCGGGTCATCACCACCTCGACACCGGTCAGGCCGGTCTTGGGCTCGACGTCCACCGGGATCCCCCGGCCGTCGTCACGCACCTCCACCGAGCCGTCGGCGAACAACGTCACGTGGATCAGCGTGCAGTGGCCCGCCAGCGCCTCGTCCACGGCGTTGTCGATGATCTCCCACAGGCAGTGCAGCAGGCCACGCGAGTCGGTCGAGCCGATGTACATGCCGGGACGCTTGCGGACCGCGTCCAGCCCCTCCAGGACGGACAGGTGCCGGGCGGTGTAGGTGTCGGACGCCTTCTCGGCGGGCTGGGCAGTCATCTTCCCCGCAGGCTACCGCCGAGCCCCGTCCGCGCCGACGAGGCACGCGCGCCCACGCCCTTGTGCATCTGTGAACCAGCCCTTCGGTCAGTCTTTTCCGGCTACGCGGAGAGCGAACCGACACGCCGGTTGACGGCAGGGAAGCATCCGAGGTGCGATCCTGTTGACACCGGTGTTCGACAAACCGCGAAGCCCGGAGGAAATGTGACTACCGCTCTGGCCCCGAACAGCACGGCGCTGACCGCCGCGGACCGCTGCGACCGCTGCGGTGCGCAGGCGTACGTCCGCGCGACGCTGCTGACCGGCGGCGAGCTGCTGTTCTGCGTCCACCACGCCAAGGAGCACCGCCCGGCCCTGGAGGCCAACGGCGCCGTCTTCCACGACGAGAGCGGGCGCCTGGACGCGCCGGCCAACGCCGCCCCCGACGAGCGCTGACACCACAGCACCGCTACGACAGGCCGACCAGGGCCCCGGAGACCACCTCGGTCCCGGGGCCTTCGGCTTGCCTGAGGGCGGCAGCCCGGGCGCCGCACCAGCCACGGTCCGGGGACCAGGACCAGGACCAGGACCAGGACGATGCCCTGGCTGCGCCAGTCGTTGCCGTCGACGGGCGGCCGCTGACCACGTGGGCGCCGGCGGCCGACGGTGAGCCCGCGTTGAAGGGCTCCGCGCGGGGGGCGCCGCCAGCCTCGCTGGCGTGGTAGAGCGTGCTGTCCGGCAGGAACATCCCCTGGACCGACGAGAGGTTCACCGTCCCGGCGGCGACGTTCTCGGCCGAGCCCGCGACGCCCGGGTCGGGGGTCCGTCCCGGCGCCGGGACGGGTCGAACGGCGTGCAGGGGCTGGCTCAAGGGATGAGGAACATCCCCCGGCTCTGCCAGTGCGTGCCGTCGACCGGCGGCCCGCTGACGACGTGGTCGGTGCCCGCCGACGGCGCACCGCCGTTGAACGTCACCGCGTGCAGCGCGCCTGTGGTCCTGCTGGCCCAGTACAGGGTGGGCCCGGACAGGAACATCCCCTCGGCGGCGGAGAAGTTCTCGCTGCCGGTCCCAGCTGTCTCGGTCGGGCCCACCACGCCGGACTCGGGGCTGAACCAGCGCCAGTACAGGGCCGGCTTCCCGGTCCGGGTGTAGTAGAGCCTGCCGCCGGCGAAGACCATCCCGGTCAGGCCCTGGACCTCGGCGCCGTACAGGGTCGGCGGCACGCTCGCGTAGGTCTGCCCCGACCCGGTCTGGACGGTGGACCAGTACGGGTCGTCGTACGGGTCGACCACGGCCGGCGCGCCCAGCGTGGTGCCGTCGAAGGTCCGCCGGTACAACCGGCCGTCGCTCCAGCCGTAGTACAGCCACCGGCCCACGACGAACGCCCCGCGAGCCTTCGACCAGTCCGTGGTCGTGTCGACCGTGGACGTCGCCCCGACCGTCCTGCCGTCGAACGCCCTGGCCACCAGCGTGGCCGTGGGGGTCGCTCCGGGCCCGGCCAGGTACACCCTGCCCGGCAGGACGCCGGTGGCGGTCGACGGGAGCACCTCACCGCCGGCGAGCGGGAACAGCGCGATCCGGCCGCGGTAGTAGGTCTGGTTACCGATGTACGTGGTGTCGCTGCCCACGAAGAGTCCCTGCGCGGTCGCCAGCAGCGCGTACGCG
>JANYIP010000026.1 GCA_025361995.1 Streptomycetales bacterium
CGCGCTGGCCGAGCGTGACCCAGCGAAGCTGCCCTGGGGAGACCTCGGCGCTGACATCGTGATCGAGTCGACCGGCTTCTTCACCAACGCCGCCGACGCGCGCAAGCACGTCGAGGGTGGCGCGAAGAAGGTCATCATCTCGGCGCCCGCGAAGGACGAGGACGTCACGATCGTGATGGGCGTCAACGAAGGCGCCTACGACCCGGCCTCGCACACGATCATCTCCAACGCCTCGTGCACCACGAACTGCCTGGCCCCCATGGTGAAGGTGCTGCACGAGACGTTCGGCATCGAGCACGGTCTGATGACCACGATCCACGCGTACACCAACGACCAGGTGATCCTGGACTTCCCGCACAAGGACCTGCGCCGGGCCCGCGCGGCAGCGCTCAACATGATCCCGACGACGACCGGCGCAGCGAAGGCGATCGGCGTCGTCATGCCCGAGCTCAAGGGCAAGCTCGACGGCTACTCGATGCGGGTCCCGATCCCCACCGGCTCGGCGACCGACCTGACCTTCAAGATGATCCGGCCGGGCACCAAGGACGAGATCAACGCGGCGATGAAGGCCGCGTCCGAGGGCGCGCTGAAGGGGTACCTGGAGTACACCGAGGACCCCATCGTCTCCACCGACATCGTGACCAACCCCGCCTCCTGCATCTTCGACTCCGGGCTGACCCACGTGATCGGCGACACCGCGAAGGTCCTGGGCTGGTACGACAACGAGTGGGGCTACTCGAACCGGTTGATCGACCTCGTGAAGTACGTCGGCGCCACCCTCTAGCCGTCGACATGAAGTCGATCGACCACCTCGAGGTCGCGGGCAAGCGTGTCCTGGTCCGCAGCGACCTGAACGTTCCACTGGCCACCGAGCCCGACGGCAGCCGCCGGATCACGGACGACGGCCGGATCCGGGCGAGTGTCGCCACGATCAAGGCGCTGTCGGACCGCGGTGCCCGGGTGGTCGTGATGGCTCACCTCGGGCGCCCGGGCGGTCAGGTGAAAGCCGAGTACTCGCTGCGCCCTGCCGCGGACCGGCTCGCCGAGCTTCTCGGCCGGCCCGTGACCCTGGCGGCCGACGTCGTGGGGGAGTCGGCACAGACGGTCGTGGCCGGTCTCACCGACGGTGACGTCGCGATGCTCGAGAACCTGCGCTTCGAGGCGGCCGAGACCAGCAAGGACGACGCCGTCCGGACCGAGCTCGCCCACCAGCTGGCCCGGCTCGGTGACCTCTACGTCAGCGACGGCTTCGGCGTCGTCCACCGCAAGCAAGCGAGCGTGTACGACATAGCAAAGCTGCTGCCGCACGCCGCCGGGGGTCTCGTGCTTGCCGAGGCCCGGGTGTTCGGCACGGTGCTCGGCGACCCCGAGCGGCCATACGTGGTCGTGCTGGGGGGTTCGAAGGTGTCCGACAAGCTCGGCGTCATCGGCAACCTCCTCGGCCAGGTCGACCGGCTGCTCGTCGGCGGCGGCATGTGCTTCACCTTCCTGGCCGCCCAGGGCTTCGAGGTGGGCGACTCCCTCCTCGAGGTCGACCAGGTCGCCACCTGCAAGGGTTTCCTTGAGCAGGCCGCCGCCACCGGGGTCGAGCTGGCGCTCCCGGTCGACGTCGTGGTGGCCCGTTCGTTCAGCGCCGACAGCGAGAACAAGGTGGTCGGCGTCCATGAGATCGAGCCCGGCTGGCGCGGGCTGGACATCGGCCCGGAGTCGGCGGAGCTCTTCGCCGACCGGCTCGCCGACGCTCGCACAGTGGTCTGGAACGGTCCGATGGGCGTCTTCGAGATGGCACCCTTCGCCGCCGGCACCCGCGCCGTCGCGGAGGCGATCATTGCCTGTGGTGCGACCGGGGCGATGACCGTGGTCGGCGGCGGCGACTCCGCCGCGGCCGTGCGGCTGCTGGGCCTACCCGAGGACGGCTTCACGCACATCTCCACCGGCGGCGGGGCCAGCCTGGAGCTGCTCGAGGGCAAGACCTTGCCTGGCCTAGCAGTTCTGGAGGAGGCATGAGCAAGGCAGGACGCAAGCCGCTGATGGCCGGCAACTGGAAGATGAACCTCAGCCACCTCGAGGCCATCGCGCTGACCCAGAAGCTCGCCTTCTCGTTGACCGCAAAGGACTTCGAGGCGGTCGAGATCGCTGTGCTCCCGCCGTTCACGGACATCCGGTCGGTGCAGACGCTGACCGACGGCGACCGGCTAGAGCTGGTGTACGGGGCACAGGACCTCTCGGTCCACGACGCCGGGGCGTACACCGGGGAGATCTCCGGGGTGATGCTGGCCAAGCTGGGCTGCACGTACGTCGTGGTCGGTCACTCCGAGCGCCGCCAGTACCACCACGAGGACGACGCGGTGGTGAACTCCAAGGCGGTGGCGGCCTTCCGCAACGGGCTGGTCCCGATCGTCTGCATCGGCGAGGGGCTCGACGTCCGGCGCGCGGGGGAGCAGGTGGCGTACACGCTGGCCCAACTCGACGGGGCCTTCGCCGGCATCCCGGCCGACCAAGCCAGGACGGCAGTCGTGGCCTACGAACCGGTCTGGGCCATCGGCACCGGCGAGGTGGCGACGCCGCAAGACGCCCAGGAGGTCTGCGGCGCGATCCGTACCCGGCTGGCCGAGCTCTACTCCGGTGATCTTGCCGACCACGTGCGCGTCCTGTACGGCGGCTCGGTCAAGGCTTCGAACGTCGTAGGAATCATGGCGGAGGCCGACGTCGACGGGGCATTGGTCGGCGGCGCCTCCATCGATGCTGCAGAGTTTGCCGCCATCTGTCAGTTCCACCGCACATCTGCCGGGCTGCCGTAACCATTCGGTCACGATTCACTGCTCAGAGGGGCCACGATGCGAGTGGGGAGACCCGTCCCGGCTTATGGTGTGCGGGAATCGGAGAACCCGAGTCACGCCTCACGCACGGTAGTTACGTTGCTCCTGTCCCTCCAGACTCCTGACCCAGAGAGCGGGGAAAGCTGCTGAGATGTCAGCATTCAGTGGCAACGTCATAGCTCCCGAGGCGGAGGAGCTGACCGCCGACGCTGCGGCCAACAAGGTCATCTCGAGCCGGTCGCTGCGCTCGCTGGCGTGGAGCCGCCTCAAGCAGGACAAGCTGGCGCTCGTCGGTGGTGTGGTCGTGATCCTCCTGATCCTCATGGCCGTCCTCGCGGCCCCGATCTGTCATCTCCTCGGCATCGATCCGACTGCGACCAACCCCAAGCTCATCAACGGCGACACGAGCCTGCCCATCGCCAACTACGGCGGCATCAGCTGGAAGCACCTGCTAGGGATCCAGCCCGGCTTCGGCGAGGACATCCTGGCGCGGATCCTGTACGGCGCCCAGGTGTCGCTGTTCATCGCGATCGTGTCGACCATCGTCAGCATGATCTTCGGTGTCTTCTTCGGCATCGTGGCCGGCTACCGCGGCGGCTGGATCGACACCCTGATCAGCCGGATCATGGACATCCTGCTCGCGTTCCCAGTCCTGCTGTTCTCGATCGCACTGCTGGCCATCTTCCAGGGGATCGACGGCATCCATGTGTTCTTCTTCCAGCTCGGCGGCACGCCGCTGCGCCTCTCGCTCCTGATCACCATCATCGGGTTCTTCGGGTGGGCGTACATCGGCCGGGTGATCCGTGGCCAGGTGATCTCGCTGCGCGAGAAGGAGTTCGTGGATGCGTCACGCAGTCTCGGCGCGAAGGACAGCCGCATCTTGTTCCGCGAGCTGCTCCCCAACCTCGCGGCCCCGATGCTCGTCTACGCGACGCTCACCATCCCGACCAACATCTTGTACGAGGCTGCTCTTTCCTACCTCGGGGTAGGAATGCAGCCGCCGACCTCGTCCTGGGGTCAGATGCTCTCCGAGGCTGTCAAGACGTTCCAGGTCGACCCGGAGTTCATGCTCATCCCGGGTCTTGCCATCTTCATCACGGTGCTGGCGTACAACCTGTTCGGTGATGGATTGCGTGACGCGCTCGACCCGAAGTCGAGCCGCTGATGCGAGCCGCCAGCGCCTTGGCCGCCGCCAGCCTCCCCAAGCCCCCCGGCTCCCAGCCGGGTCCAGGTGACGCCCGTTGCCCGGATGTCTCACCCGAAAGAAAAGGCGGATACGGTAAATGACCAATTATCGTCGATTGGCCCGATATGGCGCCGTCGTCGGGGTCGCGGCCCTCGCCCTGGCCGCCTGCGGCGGCAGCAGCACCCCTAGCAGCTCCACGGCTCCGTCAGCCAGCTCCGGAGGGACGGTGGTCAAGTCGGCGTTCAACGCTGCCGTGACGTCCATCGTGAACGCCTCCGCGAAGACTGGTGGCACGCTGAACCTCGGTGCCGGCGGCGACTGCGACTCCTGGGACCCCGCGCGTACGTACTACGCCTGGTGCTGGGACATGCAGCGGCTGTTCAGCCGCACCCTCGAGGCCTACCAGCACGTGGCCGGCCCGGACGGGACCAAGATCGCTCCTGACCTCGCCACCGCACCCGGTGCAGCCAGCGCAGACAAGAAGACCTGGACGTACCACCTGCAGGCCGGCGTGAAGTGGGACGACGGCACCGCGATCACCAGCGCGGACTTCAAGTACGCCATGGAGCGCCTCTACGCGACCGACGTGATCAATGGCGGCCCGACGTTCTACTACCTGTGCCTGCTGGACACCTGTGACTCCAGCGGCACCCCGAAGTACACCGGTCCCTACAAGGACAAGACCGGCCAGCCGATGGTCGACGGGGCCCCGTCGATCGAGACGCCGGACCCGAGCACCATCGTCTTCCACCTCGCCACCGCCTACGCGGACTGGGACTACCTGATGGCAGTCGCCGCGGCAGCACCGGTTCCCAAGGCGCGCGACACCGGCAACAAGTACACCGAGGCACCTGCCTCCAGCGGGCCGTTCATGATCGACAAGTACGACGTGGGCAAGTCGATCACGTTCAAGCGCAACCCGAACTGGTCCCAGGCCACGGACAAGATCCGCTCGCCGAAGGTCAACGCGATCAACATGCAGATCATCACCGACCCGGATGCCGCCGACAAGCAGCTCCAGGCCGGGACGATCGACCTCGAGCCGGACGTCGGCGTCCAGGCCAGCTTCCGGGCCCAGATCGACGGCAGCGCAAGGCTCAAGGCTCAGGCTGACGACCCGGTCACCGGCTTCACCCGGTACCTCGTCGTCACCCAGACCGTGGCGCCGCTGACCAACGTCCACTGCCGTCGCGCGATCTTCTACGCGATCAACAAGGCAGACCTGCGCACCGCTCGCGGTGGCAGCTACGGCGGCGACATCGCCAACACGATGGCACCGCCGAACATCCCCGGCTACGACCCGACCGCCAACGCATACCCGGACGGTTCGGACAACACCGGCGACGACGTCAAGGCAAAGGACGAGCTGACGCAGTGCGGTCAGCCCAACGGCTTCACCGTGAACATGGCGTACGTCAACAAGGGTGCTGGCACCAAGGTGTTCGTCGCCACCCAGAACGCGCTGGCGAAGGTCGGGATCAAGGTCGTCTCTGCACCTGGCGACCAGGCTTCCTACTACACCACCTACATCGGCAGCCCCGCGAACATCGTGCAGAAGAAGCTCGGCATCCTGGTCGCTGGTTGGGGCGCGGACTTCCCGACAGGCAACGGTTTCTGGAACTCGATCGTCAGTGGCGACGCCATCTTGCCGACGGGTAACACCAACTACGCCAGCCTGAAGGACCCGGTCATCGACGGCCTGCTCAAGCAGGGGCTGACGGAGACCGACCCGACCAAGCTCGCCGACATCTACAAGCAGGTCGACGCTGAGGTCATGCAGGACGCGGTCATGCTGCCGTTCCAGTACGACAAGACGCTGTACTGGCACACAGCACGGCTGACGAAC
>JANYIP010000033.1 GCA_025361995.1 Streptomycetales bacterium
CTCACCGTCACCGGCGGTGAGCACTCCCTCGGCGGCATCACCGGCTACGGCGTTACCGAGACCACCGACGAGAATCCGAGCAGGACCGCGATGGTCGCGCAGGTGACCGCCGCATGGCTGCGGCGCACGCTCCTTGGGCACGACGTCCAGCCGGAGCCGGGACAGCACGGCTCCCTGATATCGAAGTGACGAGCTTCGGGCTGATGACCGCCCCGTCCCAGGTCACCTACCGCGACGTCCTGACGGTCTGGCAGGATGCCGACGCGCTCGGCGTCTTCGACCACGCCTGGCTGTACGACCACCTCATGCCGCTCGGCGGTGACCCCCTCGGACCGGCGTTCGAGGGCTGGACGCTCCTCACCGCTCTGGCCGCACAGACCGGGCGCCTCCAGATCGGCCTCATGGTCACCAGCAACCGCTTTCGGCCCCCCGCGATGCTGGCGAAGATCGCCGCGGGCGTCGACGTCGTCAGCGGCGGGCGACTGGTCCTGGGCATCGGGGTCGGCTCCCGCCCCGACCACCCGGTCGCCCGCCGCGAGTACCTCGCGCATGACATCCCGTTCATCGCCACCGACGACGCCGTAACCCGCCTCGATGAGGCGTGCACCGTCATCCGCCGGCTATGGACCGAAAAGGAACCCTTCGACTTCCACGGTAAGCAGGTCAACGTGACCGGTGCGTTCTGCAACCCGAAACCAATGCGCCGCACACCCATCCTCATCGGCGGCAGGGCCAAGGCCACCCTGCGGCTCGTCGCGAAGCACGCGGACGTGTGGAACATCCCGGGCGGGGACCTCGCGGACTGCGTCGAGCGCAGCGCCATGCTCGACCGATACTGCACCGATATAGGCCGCGACCCCGCCGAAGTCACCCGGTCCATCGCCCTAGCAGTGTCCTACGACCGGCCCAAGGACACACGCGCCGCCATCCGCGACGCCGTCAACACTGGCTTCACCCACGTCGTCCTCATGCTCCCCGCGCCCTACCCGGACGCCGCCGCTCGCTGGGCGGCAGAGGAGTTCGTCGCGCGGCCCTGACTCGGCCAGGTCTCCCGCTCGTCGCGGGCCGACCGGCGTGGCACGAAGTTGAGCCGGCAGTGGCCGACGTCGCTGCCCAGGTTGCCCGTGGCCGCGTTCGGCCAGTCCACGACTCCGCTGAGCCGACCGTCACACCACAGCACGTTGAAGTGCTGGTAGTCGCCGTGGACCAGGACCTTCTCCTCAACGAGCGGCCCCGAGGCAGCCTCGCGAGCGGCGCCACGGAGGCCGCGGTCGGCCAGCCACTCAAGCGGTGCGTCATCGTGATACCAACCATCCCACCGGGTCTGTGGGTGAACAGGTACGGCGTGAACCGCCAACCAGGTACCGGTGCCGGAATGGTGGGAGGCACCCTTCGCCCGCGACGAGCAAGTGCTGGTCGTCTGGGAGGGCTCCGCGCCCACCCTCCGCGGGGCCGCCGCAAAGCTGCAGGCCTGGCACGACGACACCATGATCCAATACGCCGGTCGGCGCCCTGAAAATCGGAAGGTCGGCGGTTCGACCCCGCCCCTGGCCACCACATCAGCTGCCATGGAAGCCAGGCCGCCAACCTCGATCTTGCCCCAGCGGGCTACTCGGGGTGCCAGTGCACCTGGTCAGGTTCGACGTGGACCCAGGATCCGTCGGGGTAGTGGATATCGCTGGAGCCGTCTGGGTGGTCGACTCGGTAACCGCCGTCGGATGTGGGAACCGTGACGTCGTGGGTAGGTGGAGCCGCGTCGACGCTTGCGCCACCGTCGAGGTTTGCCGCGGCTGAACCCATGTGCTGACCGCCAGCGCTGTACGTGTCAGTGCTCCCGTCGGGGTGTTGTACGGACGACGTGCCGTCAGGGTTTCCGGTGAGGATGCTGCCGTCCGGCAGCGCAGCCGCCGAGCCGCCCCCGCCGGTGCTTGTCGCTGGAATCACGGTCCCATCCGGCAGCGTCACCGCAACGGCGCCAGCGTCACGCGTCACTACAGGCCCGTCTGGCTGGGGCGCCGTGACCGGCGGCGGCTCCGTCGGCGCTGGCGCGGTCTCGTTCACCGGGGGATCGCCTGCTGGCACGCCCGTATCGGGCACCAGCTGGGGTGTGTTGTCGGTGTACGTGACCGTGCCGTCGGGGTTCGCCTGTGCGCTCAAGCTTGTGGGCGGAGTCTCCCCAATGGGCTGCGGACCACCCACCGGTGGGGTATCACCAATGGGCTGCGGACCACCTACCGGCGGAGTATCCCCGATCGGCTGCGGGCCTGCTGCTGCCGGCCCATCGGGTACGGGCTGCGGCATCGTCGGAGCCGGCGGTTGCGGGTCGCCGCCGGACCCCGACGGGGCACCTCCCCATGGGTCGGGTCCGGTGAGGTTGACTCCAGTGTCCTGTCCTGGCGAGACCAACGGCGTGTCGCCCCAAGGGTCGGGACCGACGAGGTGGATCCCGGTGTCCTGGCCGGGGGACACGAGAGGATCGCTGGGCGGCTCCACCGTTGGCGGTACGTCCGGCCCGGTCAGGTTGGTCAGCGCGCCGATCGCGCCCACCGCACCCGCGGCGCCGCCGACGACACCGATGGTGGGTGCCACGGTCTGGTTGGAGTCGACGCAGCTGATGCACCATCGGACGACTTCGAGGATCACGCTCATCGCTGACCTCCAACCGGCAGCGCCGGCTCGGTCCTACGGCCGACCAGCTGAAGGGAGGCCAAGGCAGCGCCGCGCCTGCCGATCTCGTGCGGGGAGGGGAACAGCCAGGCCGGTCGCTGCCCGGGCTGCCGGGGAGCTCCTCGGGTCGCGTTTCGCCACTCGTACAGGACGATGGCCGTCGAGCCGATGAGGAAGAGCAGGACTGAGAGCCAGCCGTGCAAAGTGACGATGGCGAGCAGCCTGACCCAGCCGGGGCCGTTGGTGTCGCCAGCAAGAAGCAGGCCGTTCACGGCTGCATGCTCGCCGACGACCACCAGGAAAGCCACGGGCAACGCCCACCGTCGCCACCGAACACCTCTGTACATCAAGGTGATCGCAATGCCGAGCGCGAGCAGGCCGGTGTGCAGCATGTGGCCGGACACCAGTATCCCCGGGCGACCGTAGAGCGCGGTGGTCGTCCCGCTCGGGACGATCAGGGACGCCAGGGGTGCGGCAGACCAGTTGGTCCCGCCGCGACCATAGACCGCGTTCTCGAACAAGGCGAATCCCGCACCGCTCCAGAGGCCGAGCAGCAGCAGGTCTGCACCGGACGGCCGACTCGTCGTCCGTCGTACCGCGAGCACGGCAACGAACAGGACCGGAAGTGCTTTGAGGGTCTCCTCCGTCAACGGTGCCCAGCCGGCGCTGGCTAGCGCGCTGTTGGTCCCGAGGTGGCTGACCACTGGCCGCCCGATCAGCGTCGCGAGCGCGGGCACGGCAAGGAATCCGGTCAGTCCCGTCCCGACAAAGGCTCGCCAGCCAAGGGTACGTACGGATCCGACGGCGACGGTGACGATCGCCAGCGTCCACGCGTGGGCGAAGACGTCGGCGCCGAACATGGCCGCTCCGCCGGCACTGGTCAGGTGCGGCAGGACGCCGACGAGCGTCACTGCCGACACGCCGAGCCCGACGCTGGAGACGAGGGTCATGACCTGCGTACGACGCTTCGAGCTCGCTGCGCGGCCGGCGTAGCTCAGGGCAACCCGCAGGCCGACACCCACCGGAAGCAGAACCAAGGTGACGGCGAGCGGCGCGGGTACCAGGCCCACGGCATGGACCAGGACACCCGCCAGCGCCAGTGCGACGCAGACGACGGCGATCGCGCCGAGCCGCCGATCGCCCTGGGCCGTCCGGTCACGACGGTCAGTGGCAGGGTCAGCCATGGCTGCCATCAGATCCGGCTGGCGACGAGCTTGGCCAGGGCGCGCAGCTGATCAGTCGGCGGCGAGGCCGCAAGGTAGAACACGACCGACACCACGACCATGGAGTCGCCCTTGCGGAAGAAGATGCCGGCAGATCCGTGCGAGTCGACCTCGAACGCCTGGTCACCCACTCCGGCGACTTCGACGACAGACCCCGTCTTGCCGAGGTTCGCGTGGCTACGCATGGTGTCGTAGGCCAGCTGGCCCTGGGTCGGCGTGATGTTCACCAGGACCAGCTTGCTGGCGTACGTGCCGTAGTGGCACTGACTCGAGTCGTTGACACCGGTGACGGCGATACCGGGACCGGGGTCCGCGCCCATCGCCGTGGTGGCATCAGCCTCGGTGACCAGCGAGCAGGCGTTCCCACCTGCGACAGGAGCCTTCGCCGGGGTCGTTCCGGCGCTCGCGCTGGTCAGCAGCGCGGGGACGCCGGCTGGCGCTCCGGCTGCGGGTTCGCTGCTGCCACACGCGGCGAGCAGCAAGCATGCGGTCATGGCCAAGACAGCTGAAGCGACGGTGCGTCGGTGTGGATCGGTCATGGCTCAGACCCGTCCAGCGGCGGTGGTGGCCAGAGCGACCGCCTGTGCCTTGGGCGGCACCGAGGCGGTGCGGATCGCGACCATGACGAGGACGAGGGCGTCACCTTTGTTGAAGTAGATGCTGGCTGTTCCGTGACCGAAGATCCCGAAGGCCCTGTCGCCCACCCCGGCGACATCGCTGACCGTGCCCGCCTGGCTGAGCTTCTGGTCGCTGTGGGCGTGGTCGTAGAAGGGCTTGCCCTGGGAGGGGTTGAGATTCACCAGGACGAAGGCGGTCTGGAAGGAGCCGTACTGACATTGACTCGCTCCGTGGCTGGTGAATGGGCTGCCCGGACCGGGGTCCTTGCCCAGAACGGCCGCGACCTCTTGCTCGGTGACCAGCGTGCATGCCGTCCCGCCTGAAGAAGGATCTGCCGCAGGGGTGGGGGCGGTGCTCGCTGGGTCCGTGCTCGCGGGGTCCGTGGGCGCGACGCTGACGTTAGGGGTGACGCTTGCCGTGGCCGGGACCGCTGGTGCGCCGGTCTGGGCCGCGGGCGCGCTGCTGCCGCACGCGGCCAAAAGCACGCAGCCGGTGATGGCCAGAGCTGCTGCCGCGAGGGCGCGTCGGTGTGGAGCTGTCATGGCGGTCTCCGATTCATGAATGGTTCGACGAGCGGGGTCGGTCGGGGTACGCCGGACATTGACTTGCCGAGCTCAGACCCGACCGGCGGCGGCGGTGGCCAGGACGACGACCTGGTCCTTGGAGGGGCCTGTCGTCGCGTCGGTGCCCAGCGTGATCGAGACGAAGGTGCTGCCCTTGTAGAAATAGACGGTGCGCTGTGAGCCACTGGTGGTGATCTCGAAGGCGCCGTCGCCCACGCCGGGGACGTCGGTCGTCGAACCGCTGGGATAGCTCGAACGGTCTCCGTCGTAGATGGCCTTGCCGACCCCGGAAGCGTCCACGCTCAGCCTCACCACGGATGAGCCGGCGCCGTACACGCAGGTACCCAGGCCGCCCACTCCGGGCGGCGTCTCCTGACCTGGACCAGGGTCTGCGCCCAGAGCCGTGCTCGCCTCCTGCTCGGTGATGACCGAACAGGGGTGGTCCTTGTTGCCCGAGCCGGCTGGGGTCGTCGTACTCCCCGACGCCGAGGCGCCCTGACCGCTCGGGGCAGCGGCCGCCGGTACAGGTGGTTGGTTCGCGCCGGCGGAGCCAGCCGCCTGGCAACCGCTGACGGCCAGCACGACGGCGGCGGCCACCGGGAGCGCGAACTTCGGTAGGACGGACATGGTCATCCCCTTCTTGGCTGTGAGATGCTCGGGGACTGCTGGGGCTGGTGCGTGGATTCGGTGCCTTCGTGTTGACCCGCACGTACAGCGTCAGATGAGGGCGCGCGGAAGAGGCAGAAACAGGTGTCCTCCGTGGGCAGGTACACCGGGGAAGCCATGCTCAGGAAGGTAGAAGCAGCTACCTCAGGGCCGCGTCGGTGCAAGTACGCAATCTTGCTCAGGAACCCACTGCAGGACAGGCGGGCCAGAGCGTCAGGTTGCGGTGACGTTCATGCTGGAAGTCGACGTGACAGCTCGGTGCGTGAGCGCAGCCCGAGCTTGCGGTAGATCCGGCCGAGGTGACTTTCGACGGTGCGGACGCTCATGAACAGGGTGCTGGCGACTTCCTTGTTGGTCTGACCGGCGGCAACCAGTGTCGCGATCCGTTCCTCGACTGGCGTGAGCGTCCCCGCTCGGTTCGGCCACCCACCGATGCTGGCCAGCTCGGCGTCCGCCTGCGCGGCCAGGACCGGGGTCCCGAGCCGGACGAAGACTGCGCAGGCCACCTCCAGCTCGCGGCGAGCATCGCTTCGATGACCGGACCGGCGCAGGACGCTGCCGAACAGCAGGCGCGTCCGTGCCTCCTCGAACGGCATCGGCAGCAGCTCATGGTCCACCAGAGCCTGCTCGAGAAAGTCAAGCGCGGCAGGAACGTCCCCAGCGGCGGCGTTCAACAGGCCGTGGCACCGCCCGGCCATCGCTGTCGACCAGGGAAGGTGGTTGGCCTGGCTGCTGACGTCAAGCTGGTGGGTCAGCCGCCACGCGTCGTCGATACGCCCCAGCGTCACCAGGGCTGCGACGGCGTCGGCGTGCAGCCGAAGGATCGCGGGCTCGCCGATGCCGAACACGTCCGACGAGATGGACAGGGCTCGCAGGAGGTGTTCGGCGGACGCCGCTGGGTTGCCCGCCAGCAGCTCGGTGAAGCCGAGACTTCTCAGGTGCAGAGCGGCGGCCGCGATGTAGCCGAGCGAGTCGTCCGTGGCAAGGTCGCGTTCGGCAAGTGCCCGGGCCTCGTCCAGCCGCCCGCGGTGAGCCAGTACGAGCGCATGAGCCGACTGCGGCATCGGCTCACGTACGCCCATCCGCGCTGCGTGCTCCCGGCCCTCCACGGCGAACTCCAACGCGAGGTCATAGTCACCCGCCCAGCATTCGAGGGTCGCTAGATGGCCCAAAGTGGTGGGCAGCGCACTGTCGTCGCCCTCATCCACTGCGGCGGTCCACATCATCTGCAGCCAGGTTCGGGACTCCTCGAACCTATCGATGACCTTGAGGTACATGCCCAAGCCCATGCCCGCCCGCTCCCCGACCGGCACCGGGTCTCCCGCCGCCTGCAACGCGGCGGCGCGCTCCAGGGTCGTGACCGCCAGACCGCGCCCGAGGCGGCATCCGTTGCAGGCGAGGTTGGTCAGGGAACTCGCCAACAGATCCGATGGCGGCGCATCCATGGCCTCGAGGAGGCTCACCGCGCTCTCGGCGTGGAACAAGTCCATCGCGGCCCCGAACGGCCTGATGGCGGCCAAAGTTGCATGGCACAGAGCACGTAGTAGGTCGTCGTCGCCGGCCTCGGCCATGGCCTGTTCGGACCAGCTGTCGACGGTCGCGTCGCCCTGCTCCCACGAAGCAATCGATGCCTGGAGCAGCAACCCCCGCACCCGCAGTGCCCCTGGCGGCGCCACGTTCAGGCCTTGGGTCAGAACGGTCCGGGCCCGCGTGACGTCGCCCAGCAGGAAAAGGAGCTTCGCTGCGTCCACCGATCGCCGGAGCAATTCGTCAGCGTCGCTGACCGGAGTGCTGGCCACAGCCAGCTGGGCGAGCTCCGCCGCCGCGTCGATGCTGCCCCTGGCGCGTGCGTGCCGAGCCGCGATATCAAGCGCGGCGGCAACCGAGGAAGACGGCTCGGTGGCTCCGAGCGCTGCGTGCCTGGCGTGCTCCTCGGGGTCGGTCACCGTCGCTGCGAGCCGTTCGTGCAGCTCCTGGCGGACGTCGGGTGCCAGACCCTCGTACGGGATCGATGCGATCAAGGGGTGGGTGAAGCGGACGCGGTCACCATCCAGCTCAACGAGACCGGCGCCGATCACCTCGGCAAGGTATCGCTGCGACTCCTTCGGCTCTCCGACAGCCGCAGAGACCACGAACACCGTCGGGTGGGCCAGAGCTGCCGTGAGGAGCAACAGCTGGCGTGCCCCCTCGCTCAAGCCTCGCAGCCGTTCGGTGACCAGCACTCTGAGGTCGGCCGGAACTGGCAGCGGCTCCCCTGCCGCAGGCTCACGACCACGGCGCTGAAGTGCTCGAGCCATCTCCAGACACATCATCGGATTGCCGCCGGTGGCCCGGTGGAGCCTGGTCAGTGTCGGGCGCGACAGGGTCTGGCTCAATCGAGTCTGGACGATCCGCGCCAGGATGCCGATGCTGACCGGCCCCACGACGAGCCGTTCGCCCGGCAGTCCCAGGCCGGCGGGCTCTACCGCGTCAGCGAGTGGCCCGGTGCGACAAGACGCGATCAGACGTACTGGCTCATCACTGAGCCTTCGCAGCGCGAAGGAGAGGACGTTGCGCGAGCTTGCGTCCAGCCACTGGATGTCATCCACCGCGAGGACGAGCGGACGCGAACGAGCCAGCGCTCGCAGGACACCTAGCACCGCAACCCCCACGGCCCGGTCGCCCGGCGAGACGTCCACGACGTCCGACAGCAGGAGCGCGGCAGACAGGGCAGACCTCTGCACGACCGGCAGCTCTGCCAGCACATCGCTTCCGAGGCCGTCGAGCAGATCACCCAAGCCGGCGAACGCCCAGCCGGCATCGGACTCACTGCAACGGCAGGTCCGGATCACCACGCCGTCGGCGCGGGCATCGGCGACTGCCTGCGTCCATATCGCTGTCTTGCCGATGCCCGCCAGCCCCTCGATCACCAGCGACGCAGGGCCGAGATTGACACCAGACACAAACTGCCGAACAACGCCCAGTTCATGTTCGCGCCCGACGATCGACGCCTGGAGTCCCTGCACCGCGTCCCTTTCGGGTTCGAGCCCTCGAGCGAACTCCCGCATCCGCCGCTGTGGACCCGACGCTATCCCACCTGTATATGGCCGCTGGGGAGCCGCCCGGACAAACTCGCTGGTCAGAGCCTTGCGACGGGCGCACCGAGCTGACCTGACAGGATTCGGCGATGAGTCCTGCGAGCCGGCACCGCAAGAAGCAGCCACCGAGTCGACAGGGCGAGGGACATCCCGCCCGCAGAGCACTCGCAGCGGCCAACTAGCCGTTCGTCGTTCTGGAACGGGCGCTCGCATCAACGGTAGACAGTCCGTCGGTGCTCGGGTCGCTCCTCGTCGTGAGCGACCTTTTGGGTGTCACATGGGGGATCGACCCTCACGGCAAGGCAGACGTCGCGATCGTTTCGGGCCTGCTGGAGTACTCGCGGGGGAGCTCCCGCCCAGCGTCGCTGGCGGCAGCGCTGTTGCTCAGCCGTCTCGCGACGGACCCCGAGGGAAGGGATGCCGCGACGAGTCTCGCGGCCCACCTGACCGACTCTGGAGTCCCGTCTCCGCGATGGACCGAGGCACTGCTCGATCTGCGCGTCCGGGAATGCTGGGAGCTGGCAGACGTCTACGGGGACCAGGCCAGCGTGACGCTGATCTGTGAGCTCACGGGTGACTCGTTCGCGGTCCTCGCGATGATCGACTTCAATCACCTCGGGGGGTCGGTGAAGGACTGCTTCATCCGCGACCAACCCACTGACCTGATGGCTGAGCTGCGGATCGACTCGACGGCCAGTGCTGGACTGGCTGTGCCGCGAGAGCTCGACCCGGCGGCCGGACGTCGCCGAGACCTTCCGGTCGTACCGCGCGCTCGCCCTGGCTGTCACCAGGTGCCTGCCTGACGGGTTGGATCCGGTCGAAGTCGCCGAAACCAGCGTGAGCGAACGGGAACAAGTGGTTGAGGAGTTCCTTGCGTGGTCCGAGGCCACCGGTCTTGCTCCAGACCCGGCGAACGCTGGCCCGGCGAAGGCATCCATGCAGGGTCTGGTGCTCGGTGAACCGCCGGCCCCGGCACCTGAGGCAGTGCTCCAGGTCAAGATCGATGCCACCCACGCGAAACCGCCGATCTGGCGTCGTCTTCAGATCCCGGCAACAGCCCCCGTTGCCGACCTGCACCTGATCGTCCAGAGTGCCTTCGGCTGGCAGCACACACACCTGCACCAGTTCGAGGCAGCCGGGCGCCGAATAGCCCCGGACGATCCGTCGATCCAGTCCCTGTACGCCCCGACCGTCGAGGACGAACGCGCCCGTGGCAATGCGGGAGGTGTTGCGCGCGATCGGTGACCGTGCCACGTACTGGTATGACTTCGGAGACGACTGGTACCACCAGGTAGTGCTCGAAGCCGTCCTGCCCGCCAACGCCGTCGCCCACCCGGTCTGCGTCGGCGGTCGCCGGGCCGGGCCACTGGAGGACTCTGGTGGGATCCACAGCTACCAAGAGATGTGCGCCGCACTCGCCGACCCCACGCACCCGGACCACTCCGAGGCTCGCGGATGGCTCGAAGAGGTGTACGGGCGGTTCGACTGCGACCCGGCTCACTTCGATCGTGCAGAACTCAACCGGCGGCTCGCCGAGATTGCGCTGCCTCTGGGCTGATCACCGCCCGCTCGAGCCGACTCTCGAACGACGGGGCCTCAGCCGCGCAGGCCCTCCGCGAGCTCGCGGAACTCCTCGATGAGCAGGCTCATGTCGTCGGCCGTGTGCGCCAAGGACACCAGCCACTGCTCGTCGAGGCCGGGCGGCGTGAGGATCCCGCGGTTGACGCCCCACAACCACGACAGCTCGGCGGCGGCGAAGTCCGTGCGCTTGTAGTCCCGGTACGTTCGCACGGGCGTGCCCGACCAGGTGACTGCGCCCTTGACGCCGAATCCCACCGTGTGCGCCGGCAGCGCGTGCGTGGCGATGATCGCGTCCATGGCCGTCAGGGCGCTGACGTTGAGCACCTCGGCCGCGTCGAGGGCCTCCGGCGTCGCGATCTCGTCGATCGCAATCGCGGCAGCCACCACGAGCGGGTTGCCGTTGTAGGTCCCGAAGTGCGCCATCCGGCCGTCGGTGAGGCACGCCATCACCTCGTCGCGGCCACCGAATGCGGCCAGCGGCAGCCCACCGCCGATGCTCTTCGCGAGGCAGACGAGGTCGGGCGTGACGCCCAGGCGCTGGGACGCCCCCGCCGGGCCGGCGGTGAGGCCGGTCTTGACCTCGTCGAACACGAGCAGCGAGCCGTGGGCGTCGCACAGGGCGCGCACACCTGCGAGGTAGCCCGCGTCCGGGACGACGATGCCGATGTTCTCGAGCACCGGCTCCATGAAGACGCAGGCGACCTCGGACCCGTACTGGTCCAGGAGCTGCCCGAGACGAGCGAGGTCGTTGTAGGGGACGACGTGGACGGTGCCGGCTTCGACCTCGAAGGGCGTGACGGGCGTCGGCGCATCCTCAGGGCCCGCCTCGCTCAGGTCGGGCTTGACCGACACCTGGAGCGCATCATAACCACCGTGATAGCCACCCTCGATCTTGATGATCGCCTTGCGGCCGGTGAAGGCCCGGGCCGTGCGCAGGGCGTACATGGTCGCCTCGGTGCCGGAGTTGGCGAACCGCAGCTTGTCGAGGGAGAAGCGACGCTGAAATCGTTCGGCAGCGTCTGTGGCCGAGGGAGAGGGGGTGACGAAGAGCGTGCCGGTCTCGAGGGCGCGCGACACGGCGGCGACGACCGCGGGGTTGAGGTGCCCGGCGAGCATCGCCCCGAATCCCATCGACAGGTCGAGCACCTTGCGGCCGTCGACGTCGGTGAGCCACGCTCCGCTCGCCGAGGTGATCGCGACGGGGTAAGGGTCCCAGTGCTGGAACGACGACGGGACACCGAGGGGAAGCACGCCGAGAGCGCGGGCATGGTGTGCGGCAGATGCGGGGGTCTGCGCCTCGTAGCGCTCCCACTCGGCAGCCAGCAGCTTCGCCACCCGACCGGGATCGATGGGCTCGTACGACGCCGGCATGGTGCGCCAGGTCGCGGGGTCGTGCGCGGGCCAGGTCACCGGCGTCGGGACGGTGGCGGTGTCGGTCATCTCAGCCTCCAGATCGCGTGCTGCAGCTCACCCGGAGACTACTCATAGGCATGTCCGCGCCTGACCCCGGAACGGACTTTGGGCCACTGGTCTCCGAGGCAGCCGCGAACGGACTCATGGCGCAGGTCCAGGACGCCATCGACAAGGGCGCGACCGTGACGGCGGGCGGATCCCGTCCGAACCGGCCCGGCGCTTTTGTGAGCCCCACGGTCCTGACCGATGTCACACCGGCGATGCGCGCCTACCACGAGGAGCTGTTCGAGCCGGTCGCTGTCGTGCACAGAGTCGCCAGCATCGACGAGGCGCTAGAGCTCGCGAACGGCTCGCCGTTCGGCCTCGGCGGAGCCGTCGTCCACACCGACCCTGCGGTCGCGCTCGAGGTCGCCGACCGACTCGACGTGGGGATGGTCTGGATCAACTCCGCCGAGTGAGGTGGCCCCGAGCTCCTCTTCGGTGGCACGAAGCGGTCCGGGGTCGGCCGCGAGCTCGGGCCCTATGGCATCGACGAGTTCGTCTACAAGAAGTTGATCCACATCCCTGGCTGACCCTGCCGGCCGGGCGGCACCGAGCGGCCTACCCCAGCGGTTCGGCACGTACGCCACGCGCGAGCAGTTGGTCCGCCGGTCGCTCGACCACGGTGCCGGCCGCCCAGTGCCCCCCCACATGGATGAGGAAGTCAACTTCCGCGTCGAGCTCGGCGCCGGTCAGCTCCCAACCCGCGTCGCTCCGGGCCGATTGCAAGGCGAGCCGAAGGTCCGCGCGCGTAAGGTCGACATCCCAGACCAGCGCGGTCGTCGTCGCCCGGCGCGAGCTCATCCCAGCGAACCCGCGTCCACACCCGCACTCGCTGTCGGGATCACGAAGTCGCAGGCGCACATCGGGTCGATGGTGACGAGCTCGCCCTCGGTGGCGCACTGGTAGTCATCATCGTGCGGGCCACCGACAACGCCCTCGGCTGTCGTCAGAGCTCGGACCGGAGCCGGCGCACCTGCGACGCGGCGTCAACATCGCCGCGAATCTCCAACCGGGCGATGGCCTGGTCGACGAGGGCGCCCCACTCGCCGTCACGCCCCGCCGCCCGCAGCACGTACGCCAGTGCGAGGAATGCCTCCGCCTGAGTCCCGGGGAAATCCGTCCGGAACGCGTAGTCGACGGCGCTCCGCCCGAACTTCTCGGCCTCGTCCAGCTCGCCACGGTCGGCCAGCACCATCGCGCGCACGCCACGCCCGGACGCGAAGTTGGTGATGTCCTCCGGGCCACCCATCTCCTCACCGAGGATGGCGAACCGCACTGCTTCGTCGAGCTCGCCGCACTGGTAGAGCGCACGGGCCATGCTCGTCGCGACGGTCGAGCGGAACCCTGTCGCTCCCACCTCACCCAAGCCGTCGTACGACAGCCGGAAGATCCTGACCGCCTCCTCAGGACGACCCTGGCGGAGCGCAAAGCCGGCAGGGTGTTGCTGCATCAGGTGCCGGATCATCTTCATGTCCAGCTCGCCGAGGATCGCGTCGGCCCGCTCGTAGCAGGAGGTGGCCTCGACGAACTCCCCCGCCTCCCCGGCAAGGAATGCCTCGAGCATGAGGCACGCCTGCTCCATCCGCGGGCTCGTCCGCATGAGCTCTCGCATCCCGGTGAGCTTCGACCGTACGGTGTCCGCCGGGAACGGGCCGTACATCAGCGGCCCGAGCCGGCTCATGTTGAGCTGGGCCACGAGGGTCGCATCGCCGGCCCTTCGCGCGTGCTCGATCGCCTGCTCGATCGCGGCGAGGGCCGGCTCTGCCCGGCTCAGCAGCCACTCGATGTCGAAGAGCAGGCACCACGCATGCGCGAGGCCGACGGCATCCCCGGCCCGCTCGAAGAAGTCGATCGCCTCCTCGGCCACCCGCCTCGCGTCATGTGTCAGGTCTCCGGCCGCGTTCTGCAGCTCGAGATCCAGGCGAGCCACCCGCCCACGCATCTGGGCGACGGAGTCCGCACTGCTCTCGAGCGCCGCGATCATCCGGCTAGCGCGCTCGAAGTCGCCCCTGCCGTGCAAGGCGGCCAGGAGCTCGAAGGTGATCCTGTCCCGACCCCCGTCGCCGTCCGGCAGGAGTCGCAACGCACGCGTCAAGAGATTGTCGGCAGCCGGCATGTCGTCCCGCGCCAGCGCCTTCGACCCGGCGGCAGCAAGCCGCGCGGCCGCGCGCAGCTCGATCGTCTCGTCCGGGTCGCCGAGCTCGCGCCGGTAGCCGGCGGCACGCTCGAGGTGGAAGCCGAGCATCTCGTCCTGCTCGACGAGCTCGACGGGCGCGGCAGCAAGCCAGTCGGCGAAACGCCCGTGCAGGTCAGCCCGCACGGCCTTGGGGAGCGACTCGTACGCCGCGTCGCGCATCAGCAGGTGGCGGAAGCGGAAAGCCTCCTGCCCGGCCAGCGTCGCCCGCGCCGCGCGGATCAGCTCCTTGCGTACGAGCCTGACCAGGTCCTTGTCGAGGTCCGCGCGTTGGGGGTCGTCCGTCAGCACGCGGACGGCGTCGCGATGGAAGAGCTCGCCCTCGACAGCGCCCCGCTCGACGACTGAGCGCTCCCCGACGCCGAGCTGGTCGAGCCTGGCCTGCAGCAAGGCCTGGATGGTTGAGGGGAGGCGAGTGTCACCGCCGTCGGCGACCAGTGCCAACATCTCCTCGACAAAGAGCGGGTTGCCACCGGCGGTCTGGAGGATGCGTTGGCGGGTAGCGGGGTCGATGGCCACGTCGAGAGACTCGATCAGCTCGCCCGACTCCTCCGTCGACAGCGGTTCGAGCAGCAGGGTCGTGGCATTGAGCTTGCCTCCGCCCCACCCTGGGCGCACGTCGATCAGCTCAGCCCGCGCCACGCACAGCAGCAGGATCGGCGCCTCGCGGGAGAGGTCGGCGATGTGGTCGACCAGGTCGAGGAAGGTCGGCTCGCCCCAGTGGATGTCGTCCAAGACGACGACCAGGGGCCGTTCGCGGGCGACCTCCTCGAGCTGGGCCCGCACCGCCCAGAAGAGCTCGCCGGTCGAGTGGCTCCCGCGGCCGAACAGGTCCACGGTCGGGTCGGCGCGCGGGCCGAGCTGCTTCAGCACCTCGACGACCGGCCAGTAGGTGATGCCTTCGCCGTAGTCGAGGCATCGACCACGTACGACGGTAGCGTCGATGCCCTCGAGGAGCTCGCTGACCAGCCGCGACTTGCCGACACCCGCCGCGCCGAGCAGGGTGAACAGGTGGCAGGCCCGCTCGGTGACGGCTCGCTCGAATGCCTGGTGCAGCACTCCCAGCTCACGCTTGCGGCCGACGAGCGGGGTGTCGAGGCGACGTGCGACCGCGGGCGCCTGCAGGTCGACGGTCAGGACCCGGTACGCCCCGATCGGGCTCGCCTTGCCCTTCACCAGAAGCTCCACCGGCTCGCTCTCGATCGCGCCACGGACGAGCTGCTGAGTCTCCAGGCCGATGAGCACCTCACCGACCGGAGCCTGCTGCTCGAGCCGGGCTGCGACGTTCACTGCGTCGCCGGTGACGAGAGTCTCGCCTCCTCCGGTGACCACCTCGCCGGTGTTGACACCGATCCGCGCATGCAGCCCGAGTGACTCGACCGCCGAGCGCATCTGCCAGGAAGCTCGGACCGCGCGCAACGCGTCGTCCTCGTGCGAGACCGGAATCCCGAAGACCGCCATCACGGCATCGCCCACGAACTTCTCGACCGTGCCGCCGTGCCGCTCCAGGATCGCGCGCATCTGGTCGTAGTAGCCGCCCATGATCGCCCGCAACGTCTCAGGGTCCGTGCGGTCGCCGAGCGCGGTCGAGCCGGTCAGGTCGCAGAACACGATCGTGACGACCTTGCGCACCTCGCGCGCGGGCGCAGGCTCGATGAGCGCCGCGCCACAGCTGCCACAGAAGCGGAAGGCCTCCGGATTCTGCTGGCCGCACGACCCACACACCATCCCGCGAGCCTACGCGGGGTCAAGATCGGTGCAGGGCGGACTTCTTTGATCGGATGTCTGGCTAGACATATCTCTGCCCCTGCGGCCGCACGTTCGGGCTGCCCACCCCGGTCTACATCTTCGCGGGGGTGGCCCTGGTCGGCCTGTTCGTCCGGACCCGTACCCGGCTCGGCTTCTCGATCTTCGCGGTCGGCGAGAACGAGCGTGCCGCCCGGCTCTGCGGACTGCCGGTCGCGCGGGTCAGGACGCTCACGTACGTCATCTCGGGCGTGGGCGCCGGGCTGGCCGGGATGGTCCTGTCTGCATCGACGCACACGGCCACGGCGGTGTACGCGACGGGCTACGAGCTGAACGTCATCGCGGCGATCGTGGTCGGCGGGACGAGCCTGTTCGGCGGGCGAGGCTCGGTGCTGCGCTCGGTCCTCGGAGCCCTGCTGATCGGGGTCATCAACAACGGGCTGAACATTTTGAACGTACCGATCGCACCGCAGCTGGTGGCACAGGGCTTTGTGATCGTGGTCGCCGTCAGCTTCGACCAGTACGTCCGCCGCGAGTAGACCGCCACGAGCAGGCGCCCACGAGCTTCGCCTGGGAGGCCTCGAGGAAGTCGCTGGTCGGGCTCCTCAAGAGCTGCACCCACCGGTCAGGGCAGGTCTTAAGGAGCCCGACGAGAAGTTCGCCAGGCGGCCGCAAGGCCGGCGGCACCGGCGGCGACCCAGACCAGGACGTGAGACACCTGGTAGAGGGCAAGCCCCACGAGCGGGCTCAGCAGCGTCCCGCTGATCGACGCGGAGGCGTACGCGCTCTGGTACCGCCCGAGCATCCCGGCCGGCGCAAGATCCGCTGCGTACGCGGTGGCTGTCGGCTTGTACAGCATCTCGCCAGCAGTGACGACGAGAACCATGACGACCGCCCCGGCAACCCCAGGGGCCACCGCCAGGACCGCTGAACCGATCCCGACCAGCAGGAAACCGGAGGAGATGAGGCTGAGCGCCGGCAGATCACGCAGCCGGAGCGCGAGCGGGGCCTCGAACAGGACGATGACGATGCAGTTGAGCGAGATCAGCAGCGCGTACGCAACGGTGGGCACCCCGGCGTCGTGCAGCTGCAGCGGCAGCACGGTGTAAGCCAGCCGGTAGACGGTGTCCACAGCCGCGATGGACAGGACCAGCCGGCGCAGCGCACCGTCCCGGCTGATGGCCCGCCACAGCGTCGAGGCCGACCCGGCTGCCGCGGCACTCGGAGCCTGCGCAGGCACGAACCGGGCGATAAGGCCGACGAGCATCAGCGTCGTGAGCCCGTCCACGACGAACACCAGCGGGAACGCGTGCGCAGTCAGGAGGGCACCCACCGGCGGACCGATGACAGTGCCGGCGTTGATGGCCGACCGCGACACGGCGACACTCTCCCGACGCCGGGCCGCTGGCAGGTGGCCGGTCACCAGCGAGGAGAGCAGCGGTCTCGCCGCCCCGCCGGCGAAGCCACCGAGCGCGGCGACCAAGGCCAGCGCCACCACCGGCAGCCACGGCAACGAAAGGCAGCACAGGGCCGACAGCGTGAGCGCGAGGATGGCCGTCCGACGCGTCCCCCAACGGTCCCCGGCAGACCCGCCGAGCAGGTTGCCGGCAACCAGACCAACTCCGTAGGTCCCGGCTGCGACACCAGCCGCAGCCGGTCCGAGCCCCCTGTCCGCGACGAGGTACAGCGTCAGGAAGAGCCAGGCGAGCGACCCCAGCGCGCTGACGAACTGGCCGAGCACCAGCCAGCGCACCCAGACCGGCAGGTCGCGGATGACCGAGACAAGCCCGCCGTCCGACACGCTCAGCGCGGGTCGGCGCGGTCGATGTTCCAGTGTCTCGACACGCTACCCATCCACCCGTCGTCCTTGCGGGGGACGAAGCTGAAGCGGCTGACGATCCGCTGACCGCCCTCGAAGTCGCCGTAGAGCAGGTCGACAGCGAACGGCTGCCTGGCCGTGATCACCCGCGCCGCCGCGACGAAATCCGGCTGGCCCGGATCGCGGAACGCGCCCTGCCAGAACCCGTAGTCGGACACCGGGATGTAGAGGTCGCGGGAGAGTCGGCGGAAGTCGTCGAGTGGCGGGTGCACCGTGGCCCCGAGGAGTCGCTCGGGGGAGAACAGCCACCCGTGCAGCACGGCGATGCCACTACCGACGTTGCGCAACGACAGTGCGAGGTACACCGCGTCGTCGGTGACCTCCGCGGCGCCACCGCCGCCAGGTGTCACCACCCACTTGTCGTCCGCGAACGAGATCTTCTGCGCCGGATCCTCCACCCGCGACGGGATCAGGAGCGGACGCAGTCCGGCCATCAGCGACCGCTCGGCAGCCCGGGCGGCGCGGTTGGCTGAACGTACGGACGCGAAGGTCGCGACAGCGAGGACCAGCGTGCCGCCGGCCGTTGCCAGCGAAGAGATCGACACCCAGTCAGTCACACCAAGATCCTAGGCAGTGAGTACAGACGCGCGTCCTAGAACATCGTGTTGGCATGGGCCGATGTCTCGGGGATCACCTGCAGGACGTCCCAGTGCTCGACGACCTTGCCGTTCGCGTCGAACCGGAAGATGTCGATGCCCGCGTAGTCGGAGTCCCCCGGCCAGGTCTGGTAGCAGTGCAGCACCACGAGGTCGCCCTCGGCGATGGACCGCTTGATCTCCACGTGCTTGCCGGGGTAGTTCGCGGCCATGTCGACGAAGTAGTCGATGAACGCCTGCTTCCCGTCGGCGACGTGCGGGTTGTGCTGGATGTACTCGTCGCCGGCATACAGCGCGATGGCCTCGGCCGGCTGACAGTCGTTGAACATGAGGGCGTAGAACGCCTTCGCGGTGGCGGTGTTCTCGTCCGGGGTGCTCATGGTCACCGAAACTACCGGGCCGTCCTGGCTCTGCCTAGCGCACCCGCTCGGCGGCCGCTCGCCACCGGCTGACGTCGCCCTGCGGCTCGTACCGTCGCAGCTCGCTGGAGGCGGCCACTACGCTACGCAGGTCGCCGAGCCCACCGTCCACCACCCTGGCGGCCCGCGCCTGGACGAGGACGTTGCCAAGAGCAGCGGCCTCGACCGGACCGGCGACGACCGGGACTGCGCAGGCGTCCGCGGTGAGCTGGCAGAGCAGTTCGTTGCGCGACCCGCCGCCGACCAGGTGGACGACGTCGACGGACCGCCCGGACAGCCGCTCAGCATCCAGGACGCCCGCGCGGTAGGCCAGCGCGAGGCTGTCCATGATGCAGCGCACGGTGGCCGCCTGGTTCTGCGGTGGCGGCTGACCGAGGTCCTGGCAGGCTCGTGCGATGCGCTCGGGCATGTCGCCGGGCGCGAGCAGAGCGGGGTTGTCCGGGTCGATGACAGCGGTGAAGGCCGGCACCCTGGCCGCGTCGAAGAGCAGCGTCTCGAGGTCCGCGGGCAGACCGTGCGCGTTCCACGTACGCAGCGACTCCTGGAGCAGCCACAAGCCCATCACGTTGCGCAGGAAGCGGATGGTGCCGTCGACGCCGACCTCGTTGGTGAAGTTCGCCGCGAGCGCGTCCGCAGTCTGCACGGGCTCGGCGAGCTCGACACCGACGAGCGACCAGGTACCGCAGGAGATGTACGCGAAGTTCTCGCCGGCCGCCGGCACCGCCACCACCGCGCTGGCCGTGTCGTGCGAGCCGACGACCGTGACCGGCAGGGGCTCGGACCGGCGGATCTCGGCGAGCACGTCCGGCCGGAGCACACCCGCCGAGTCACCCGGTCGCCGCAGGTCAGGGAAGATCCCGCGAGGGATGTTGAGCCGGCCCATCAGCTCGCCCGACCAGCGGCTCTCGCGCACGTCGTAGAGCTGGGTCGTCGAGGCGTTGGTGATCTCCGCACCCATCTCGCCGGTCAACCAGTAGCTGAGCAGATCGGGGATCAGCAGCAGGGTTCGAGCGGCCGCCAGCGCCGCCGGCCCAGCCGCCACCAGCTGGTAGACGGTGTTGAAGGGCAGCATCTGCAGACCGGTGACGGCGTAGAGCTCCTCAGCCGGGACGACCCCGAACGTCCGCTCCATCACCCCGTCGGTCCGGCCGTCGCGGTAGTGCACGGGGTTGCCGATCAGCGCGCCGCCAGAGTCGAGGAGGCCGTAGTCGACGGCCCACGAGTCGATGCCAGCGCTCACCAGACCACCGGCCCGTTCGGCGGCCCGCAAGCCGTCGAGGACTCCGCGATATAACCCCAAGATGTCCCAGTGCAGGGTCCCGCCGGCCCGGACGGGGAGGTTCGGGAAGCGGTTGACCTCGGTCAGCTCGACCCGACCCTGGGCCACCTGACCCACGATGACGCGACCGCTGGAGGCGCCGAGGTCGACCGCGGCGAATCCGGCATCGGTCAAAGCCGGACCTCGACAATGTCGACGCCGATCAGCTCGGCGGTGGCGCGCAGCTCGGCCGCGCGGCTGCCCGTACCCAGCGCCCAGTGGTGCCCGACGCCGCTGGCGCTCCAGGCATCGGTCCACTCGCCCGGGTCGCAGCCGAAGTCGACGCGCGAGGTGGTGTTCCCGATCCGCAGCAGCGGCCCGCCCACGACCTCGCCCTCCGAGACGACGAACCGGTAGGTGCCGTCCCGGCGCTGCCCCACCCCGAAGACGGTCACCGGCCCGTGCCGTACGTCGAACTCCACGGACACTCCCCAGCCGCGCTTGCCGTGATAGATGCCCAGCCCGCGCAGCAGCGGTCGCCCGTCGCTGATCGCCAGGTGCGCGGGACCGTCGTGGCCCATCTCGACGACGTCGTCGTGGAAGTTCAGCGCCTGGAACTCGGTGAACGACCCGCCGCCACCGAGCCGGTCCATGACGAGCATGGCGAGCGAGGTGCGCAGCTCGTACTCACCGACGGCCGGGATGCCCCGCGCGGTGAGCAGCGAGGCCCCCAGGATCATGCCGGCACCGAGGCGTTCGTGCTGCTCGCCCTCGAGGCCCCGGTGGTAGTAGGCGAGACTGTCGAGACCGAAGTCCGCGACCATCCGGTCCAGCCCGACCGAGACCTTGGCCGCCCACTGGAAGTCCTCGGTCTCGACGCTGTCCGCGACGTCGAAGACCGAGCGGGCCAGTTCCATCCGGTCGGCGACCTCGGACTCGGTGACGCCGGCGACCCGTACCCGCAGGTCGTCAAACTCCACGACCTCCATGTGGCCGCCGAAGTTGGCCGTGACCAGAGTCAGGTCGGTCGACACGTCGAGCATGCCGGGGTAGAGGTGGCCCATCAGTCCGTGCCGTCCGTCGCGCAGCGCTCCGCGCACACCGGCGGCCTTGATCCAACGCTCGATCCGGACCCAGGCGCGGTCGTCCTCGACGTAGCCGGAGACCGAGCGGAACGGGATCCCCAGCCGCAGGAAGGTGTTGGCCATCTCAGGCAGCGGGCAGGCACCGCAGTAGGCGAGCCACTGACCGGTGTCGAAGGTCGCGTGGTCCATGACCTCGGTCGGCTGCAGGTTGATGATCAGCACCGGGGCGCCGCTGCGCTGGGCGACGGGCGCCAGCATCGAGGCCGTCATGTACGTCGTGAGGTAGCCGACGATCAGGTCGCAGCCGGCCACCCGCAACGCCTCGGCGGCCTGTGCGCCGTCCTCCGCGTCGGAGATGAAGCCCACGTCGACGACGTCGCAGTCCAGGGCCCGCATGCGCTCGCTCACCCGCCGGGCCGACTGCTCCAGCTGTGGCAGCAGGCCGGGGAACTGGGGCCAGTACGCCCCGAGCCCTCCGGCGACCAGCCCGATCTTGGTCCGCCGGGGCGTGATGCGTTCGAGCCCGGCGAGGGAGGCAGCGGTCGGCGCGGTCGTGGTCACGATCGGTACTCCTTCGGCTCGAACGTGTTCGGGTCCATCCAACGCCAGCTAACGCAGGAACGCAGCGGCCACACCGGCATCGACCGGGATGTGGAGGCCGGTGGTCTGACTGAGGTCCCCCCCGCAGAGCACGAAGACCGCCGCAGCCACGTGCTCCGGGAGGACCTCGCGCTTGAGCAGCGTCCGTTGGGCGTAGAAGGCGCCCAGCTCGGCCTCGGGCACACCGTAGACCGCGGCGCGCTCTGCGCCCCACCCGCTGGCGAAGAT
>JANYIP010000042.1 GCA_025361995.1 Streptomycetales bacterium
CCTCAACGCGGCGACGCTCGAACAGCTCGAGGCGCTGCCCGGGGTCGGGCCCGTGCTGGCCCAGAAGATCCTCGACTGGCGAACGGCTCACGGAAGGTTCACGAACATCGACGAGCTGCGAGAAGTCGGCGGGATCGGCGACCGGAAGTTCTCGGACATCTCACCGAAGGTGCGGGTATGACGCAGCCGTGGTTCGACCAGGAATCCTTGCCACCGCCCGATCTGCGGCTGGTACCGCCGGCCGTGGCGTGCTGGGTCGGGGGCCTCGCGTCGACGCTGCTGCCAGCTGTCGTTGGCCTCGTCGTCGGGGTCGTCGCGGTCGGCCTCGCGCTGGGGATCACGACCGTGGTCGTCGTCGCCAGCCATCGTGGTGGTCGGCCCGCCAGTGCGCAGCGGCACTCGGTGACCCGGGTCATCGCCGTGGCGCTGGTGTGTCTGGCCGCGTCGTCGCTGGCCGGTGGGTGGCGGCTGCACACCGTACGGTCGGGGCCGGTCGCGCACCTCGCCGACCAGGGTGCGGGGGGCACCGCCGAGCTCGTGGTGACTGCCGACCCGACGGCGTTGCGCGACAAGGTGATCGGGACGACGAGAGGACCGGAGCAGGTCGCAGTGCAGGCTCGGCTGGAACGTCTGGTCGGCCGTGGTCTCGACATCCGCACCCACGAGCCGGTGCTCGTGATCGCGACGCGTTCCGGGTGGGGTGCCCTGCTGCCGAGCCAGCGGGTACGCACCGAGGTCCGTCTCGGGATGGCCGACCCCACAGACGACCTGGCTGCCTGGGCTCGGGCGATCGGGCCCCCCACGCTGATCGGCGGTTCGTCTGCTGTCGAGCGCGGCGCGGGGTTCGTCCGCGAACGGTTGCGCGACTCGACGGCGGGGCTGGCACCAGCCCAGCGAGGTCTGGTCGCGGGGCTGGTCGACGGCGACGTCTCCCAGCTGCCGTCCGACGTCGCGGACGACTTCAAGGTGGCGGGCCTGACTCACCTTTCTGCGGTGTCGGGGTCGAACGTGAGCTTCGTGCTCGCAGCGGTGCTGCTGGCCGGTCGGTGGCTGGGCCTGCGTGGGCGGGCTCTGCCCATCCTGGGAGTGCTCGGACTGGGCGGGTTCCTCATCCTGGCGCGGCCCGAGCCGAGCGTGCTGCGCGCCACGGTCATGGGCTTGCTCGTCGTCGCGGCGATGGTCCGAAAGGGGGCGTCGCAACGGACCGGCCTGCCCGCCCTTGGCGCCGCTGTCGTCGTCCTCGTGCTCGTCGACCCGTTCCTGGCGCGCTCGGCGGGCTTCGCCCTGTCGGTCCTGGCCACCGTCGGGCTGCTGGTCCTCGCGCCGGGCTGGCGCGAGCGGCTCCGCCGCCGGTTGCCGGCCCCGGTCGCCGACGGGGTCGCGATTGCTGCAGCGGCCCAGATCGCCGTGATGCCGGTCCTGATCCTGCTCGCGCCCACGGTCAGCCTCGTCTCGGTTCCGGCCAACTTGCTTGCCGAACCGGCGGTCCCGGCTGCCACCGTCCTTGGGGTTGTGGCTGCCGTGGCCGGGGTGGCGTTCGCCCCAGCCGGGCACGTCTTCGCCTGGCTGGCCGGACTGCCCGCCGGCTGGATCGTCCTGGTGGCGCACACCTTCGCCCAGCTGCCCTACGCGACCGTCGGCTGGCCCGCCGGTGTCGGCGGCTCTGTGCTCATGGTGGCAGTGCTGGTGGCGCTGCGGCTCGGCTGGCCGTGGCTGCGCCTGCACCGCAGGGCCATCGTTGCGGTCAGTGCGGCGGTGCTGCTCCTGATGGCGTCGCCGCTCGTACCCGGCTCGACCTGGCCGCCACACGGCTGGATCGCCGTCAGCTGCGACGTGGGCCAGGGCGACGGGCTGGTCATCTCGGCCGGGAGCGGAGCCGCGATCGTGGTCGACGCCGGGCCTGACCCCGACACGATGGACCGCTGCCTGACCCAGCTTGGCATCCACCGGATCGGCCTCGTGGTGCTCACCCACTTCCACGCCGACCACGTCGAAGGCCTACCAGGCGTCCTCCATCACCGGTCGGTCGCTGAGGTCGAGGTCTCCCCGCTCGCCGAACCACCTGATGAGGCGGCTCGGGTACGGGCCTGGACCAGGGCGGCAGGGATCCCGGTGACCGTCGCAGCTGCGGGGGAGGAGCGGGCGTACGACGGGATCCGCTGGACTGTGCTGTGGCCGCGACGGCTCATCGCCGGCGACTCGCCACCGAACAACGCCAGCATCGTCCTGCGCCTGGTCAGCCAGGGGGTCGTGTTCCTGCTGACCGGCGACGTCGAACCGCCCGCTCAGGCGGAGCTCCTCGCGGACCCCGGCGCGCTGCGGGCCGACGTCCTGAAGGTGCCGCACCACGGGTCGCGCCACCAGGACCCGGAGATGCTGCGGGCTGTCGGCGCCCGCTTCGCGCTGATCTCGGTCGGTGTCGGCAACCCGTACGGTCACCCAGCGCTGAGCACCATCGCCCTGCTCGAGTCGTACGGGATGGAGGTCAAGCGGACCGACCTCGACGGCGCCATCGCGGTGGTCGGGCCGGCGAGCGACCTGCACCTTGTCACCGCCGGCCCCGGTTGACGCCCTGTCGTGTGTGCCGTCGGGTGTCGTCGGGTGTCGTCGGGGCATGGCATGCTCGCGGCGATGCCCGAGATCCCCGCCCCGCCGCCGGTAACCTTGGTGACCGGCCCTGAGGAGCTGCTGGTCGCGCGCGCGGTGGCCACCACCATCGCGCTGGCCAAGGCCGCCGACCCCGATGCCGATCTGCGCTGCATGTCGGCCGCCGAGGTCGAGCCGGCCAGGCTCCGCGAGCTCACCAGCCCGTCCCTCTTCGGCGAGAGCGCGATCCTGGTCATCGAGAACGCGCACGAGCTCGCCGCCGAGGCGGTCACCGCCGTCGCGGCGTACATCCGGGACCCGGCCGACCACGTGATCCTCGTGCTGGTGCACTCGGGCGCGGCCAACCGGGCCAAGGGGATCCTCGAGGCGTGCAAGGCCATGCGTACCCCGGAGATCAGCTGTCCCAAGGTGACCAAGGTCGCCGACCGGGTCGACTTCGTCCGGGCGGAGTCGCGCGTGGGCGGGCGACCGTTCAACGACGACACCGCCCGAGCGCTGGTGGACGCCGTGGGCAGCGACCTGCGTGAGCTGTCGGCCGCGTGCGCCCAGCTCATCTCGGACACCGACGGGCCGGTCACGCCGGACGTGGTGACGCGCTACTACGAGGGCCGCGCCGAGGTCACGAGCTTCCAGGTGGCCGACCTGGCGATGGACGGGCGGACCAGTGAGGCGCTGAAGCAGCTGCGCTACGCGCTCGGGTGCGGCGTGGCCCCGGTCCTGGTCACGAGCGCGCTGGCCCAGGGCCTGCGCTCGATCGGCCGGGTGGCATCCGCGCCGCGCGGCTCGCGGCCAGCCGACCTCGCCCGTGACCTGGGGATGCCGCCCTGGAAGGTCGATGTCGTGCGCCGGCAGATGCGCGGCTGGAACGGCGACGCGCTCGCCGAGGCGATCGCCGCGGTGGCGACGGCGGACGGCGCGGTCAAAGGAGCGGGTGGTGCGGGCGACCCCGGCTACGCCCTGGAGAAGGCTGTCGTTTCGATCTGCCGGGCCCGCGGCGAGGCCTAGGCTCAGGAGGAGAGGCTGCTCAGTTGCTTCGCGAGGGCGGACTTGCGGTTGGCGGCCTGGTTCTTGTGGATGACACCCTTGCTGGCGGCCTTGTCGAGGCTGCGCGAGGCGTCCGCGAGCAGGGTCGCTGCGGCTGCAGCGTCGCCGGCGTCAGCGGCCGTACGGAACTTCTTCACGGCGGTCTTCAACGAGGACTTGACGGCCTTGTTGCGCTGCCGCGCCTTCTCGTTGGTCTTGTTGCGCTTGATCTGGGACTTGATGTTCGCCACGAAAGTCAGCCTCGGGGTTGTTGTCGGGGGTGTTGTCGAATTCCGGGCACGCTCAACCAGCGCGCGCACGCGAGTCGCCAAGGTACCAGCCGAGCGCCGACACGCTCAAACCGAGGCAGCTCAGGCCCAGCCGTGCAGGGCGCGCAGGGCGGTGGCAACCTGGTCGAAGCGGTCGCGCTCCAGTGCGGCGCCTTCGCGGCGGACGGACTCCGGCGAGACTGCCAGCACCCGGTCGAGGCGGACGCTGCTGACCCGACCCTCGGTGTCCCAGCCACCGCTGCCGAGCACGAGCCACCGCTCGTCCACGTGGTGGTCCTTGCTGGACAGCATGAGGACTGCCAGCTCCGCCGGGTGACCAGCCGTCGCTCGTCCCATCACCACCACGGGCCGGTCCTTGCCCTGGCTGGCGTCCTCCTCGTAGGGCACCCAGGTCCACACGACCTCCCCGGGGTCAGGCTCGCCGTCGTGCCGCGGGGCGTACGCGAGCGCCACCGACCCTTGGTAGTCGTGAGCCCGGCCCGGCGCCGCGGAGGGCGGGACGTGCGGCGGCGCAGCTCGCACCGCCGGGGCCAGGCCAGCAGAGGGCGTCCGGGGGCGGCGTCGGAAGAGTCCCGACAGAGTCCGCGCCGCCGCCTGCCTGAGCACGTCACGAGCCTAGGCCGTGGGAGCATGGAGGTGAGCTGAACCCGTCCGGGCAGTCGCCGCGCCGTCCATCCGCAGAAGTCCGAGGTCCGCCAGCGTGCCCCCGATCCGCCCAGGTGCCCTGCCCCAGCCGGGGTCGACGCCGCCGGAGATCATCCGGAACTTCTGCATCATCGCCCACATCGACCACGGCAAGTCGACGCTGGCCGACCGGATGCTCCAGCTCACCGGCGTCGTGGACGGCCGGCAGATGCGGGCGCAGTACCTCGACCGGATGGACATCGAGCGCGAGCGCGGTATCACGATCAAGAGCCAGGCGGTCCGGCTGCCGTACGTGGCGTCGGACGGCAAGAACTACGTGCTCAACCTGATCGACACACCTGGCCACGTCGACTTCACGTACGAGGTGTCCCGGTCGTTGGCCGCCTGCGAGGGCACCGTGCTGCTGGTCGACGCGGCGCAGGGGATCGAGGCGCAGACGCTCGCCAACCTCTACCTCGCCCTCGAGAACGACCTGGCGATCATCCCGGTGCTCAACAAGATCGACCTGCCGGCCGCCCAGCCGGACAAGTACGCCGCCGAGCTCGCGCACATCATCGGCTGCGACGCGGCGGACGTCCTGCGGGTCAGCGCCAAGACCGGCGAGGGCGTGGGCGACCTGCTCGACGAGGTGGTGCGGGTGGTCCCGCACCCGATCGGCGACCCGACCGCGCCGGCGCGCGCGATGATCTTCGACTCGGTGTACGACACGTACCGAGGCGTGGTGACGTACGTGCGGGTGATCGACGGGGAGCTGTCGACCCGCGAGAAGATCCTGATGCTGTCGACCAGGGCGACCCACGAGATGCTCGAGGTCGGCGTGATCTCTCCGGAGCCGGTCGTGAGCGCAGGGCTCGGGGTGGGCGAGGTCGGCTACCTGATCACCGGCGTGAAGGACGTACGCCAGTCGCGGGTCGGCGACACGGTGACCTCCGCGACGAACCCGGCGACGACGGCGCTCGGTGGCTACCGCGACCCGGTCCCGATGGTGTTCTCCGGGCTGTACCCGATCGACGGGGACGACTACCCCGATCTGCGCGACGCCCTGGAGCGTCTGCAGCTCAACGACGCGGCGCTGGTGTGGGAGCCGGAGACGTCCGCGGCGCTCGGCTTCGGGTTCCGGGTGGGCTTCCTGGGCCTGCTGCACCTCGAGATCGTCCGCGAGCGGCTGGAGCGCGAGTTCGGCCTCGACCTGATCGCGACCGCGCCCAACGTGGTGTACCGGGTGGTCCTCGAGGACGGCCGGGAGCGCGTCGTGACCAACCCGAGCGAGTTCCCCGAGGGCAAGATCGCCGCGATCTTCGAGCCGATGGTGCGTGCCACCGTGCTGGCGCCGAGCGTGTACATCGGCACGATCATGGAGCTCTGCCAGAACCGGCGCGGGGCGCTGCTGGGCATGGACTACCTGTCCGAGGACCGGGTCGAGCTGCGGTACACGCTGCCGCTCGGCGAGATCATCTTCGACTTCTTCGACAGCCTGAAGTCACGGACCCGCGGGTACGCGAGCCTGGACTACGAGCCCACCGGCGAGCAGGAGTCCGACCTGGTGAAGGTCGACATCCTGCTGCAGGGCGAGGCGGTGGACGCGTTCAGCGCGATCGTGCACAAGGACAAGGCGTACGGCTACGGGGTCTCGATGACCGGCAAGCTGCGCAAGCTGATCCCGCGCCAGCAGTTCGAGGTGCCGATCCAGGCGGCGATCGGCTCGCGGGTGATAGCGCGCGAGAACATCAGCGCGATCCGCAAGGACGTGCTGGCCAAGTGCTATGGCGGTGACATCACCCGCAAGCGGAAGCTGCTGGAGAAGCAGAAAGAGGGCAAGAAGCGGATGAAGATGGTGGGGCGGGTGGAGGTCCCGCAGGAGGCGTTCATCGCTGCCCTCTCGACCGAGGTCGAGGTCGGCTCAGGCTCAGGTTCGGCGAAGCGGTAGGGGGAGGCGTGGCGTTCCGGCGCGGGGTCCACTGGCTCGGCGAGATCCTGATCACGGCGGGTGTGGTCGCGCTCCTCTTCGTCGGCTACCTCGTCTTCTGGACCAACGTGAAGGCCGACGCCCAGGCGCGCACGCTGACCGCCGACCTTGAGGAGCAGTGGGACGCCCGTCCGCACGCGACCGGTGCGGTGAACCCGGGCGCGATCTCGATGGTGGCCGGCCAACCGTTCGCCCTGATGCGGATCCCGCGGCTCGGCTCGGGGTGGAGCTCGCCCGTCCTCGAGGGCGTCACCCTGCCCGACCTCGCCCAGGGCGTCGGGCACTACCCAGGCACTGCGGCGCCCGGGGCGATCGGCAACTTCGCGGTCGCCGGCCACCGGCGTACCCATGGCCAGCCCTTCGCCAACCTGCAGCTGCTGCGACCCGGCGACAGGATCACCGTCGAGACGGCCACGGCTGTGTACGTCTACCAGGTGGACAACGACCCGAACGCGACCATCGTGCTGCCCACCGATGTCTGGGTGATCGACCCGGTGCCGGGCAAACCGACGGTGACCCCGACCCAGGCCCTGATCACGCTGACCACCTGCAACCCGACCTGGAACTCCTCGCACCGCATGATCGTGTTCGGGCACCTGATCTCGACCAAGCTGAAGTAGCCGCACCGTGTCGCGGAGGTTTCGGGCAGGATGGCCCCATGCCCGGAGCCCGGATCATCAGCGTCAACGTCGTGCACGCCCTGATCGTCGACCCGGTCGGCAGCGTCGGACGTACGGCCATCGACAAGCGCCCGGTCGAGACAGTGGTCGAGGTCCTCGAGCAGGGCGTGGTGGGGGACACCTGCCTGGACCGCCAGAACCACGGTGGCCGCGACCAGGCGGTGTACGCGTACGCCCGCGAGGACCAGTCCGGCTGGGAGCCGGAGCTCGGGCGCCCGGTCAAGCCCGGCGAGTTCGGGGAGAACCTGACGACCGAGGGGCTGGACGTCACCGGCGCGGTCATCGGGGAGCGCTGGGAGGTCGAGAGCGAGGACGCCGAGCATCCGGTGGTGCTCGAGGTCACTGCTCCGCGGGTCCCCTGCTCGACGTTCCAGGCGTTCATCGGCGAGCCGCACTGGGTGAAGCGGTTCACCGACCGCGGCGCGCCCGGGGCGTACCTCCGTGTGCTGGGCGAGGGCCGGATCAAGGCCGGCGCGCAGATCCAGGTCGCGAGCCGGCCGAGCCACGGCGTGACCATCGGCGAGGTGTTCGTCCCGCGCAACGCAGACCCCAAACGGCTGGCCCAGCTGCTTGCCGAGGGGCAAGACCTGCACCGGCCGCTCGTCGAGGCGATCGAGAGCCAGCTGCGACGCTCCGGTGCGCAGGTGTCGGCGTGACGACGGCGGCACCGCCGACAGCGGCGTCGGTCGGCCGGGCCTTCCTCGACCGGGTCGCGGCGACGCCGGACCGCGAGGCCTTCCGCTATCCCGCGGGCTCTGGCTGGGTCAGCCTGTCCTGGGCGCAGACCGCGGAGCGGGTGAAGGCGATGGCGGCCGGGCTGCTCGCCCTCGGGCTGGCGTCCGAGGACCGGGTGGCGATCGCCTGCAGCACCCGGGTCGAGTGGGTGCTGTCGGACCTCGCCGTGCTGTGCGCGGGTGGCGCCGTGACGACGGTGTACCCGTCGACCAGCGCCGACGACGTGGCCTTCATCGTCTCCGACTCAGGCTCGACCATCGTGATCGCCGAGGACGAGGTGCAGGTCGCCAAGCTCCGCGCCGGCCGCGACCAGCTCGGACCGGTGCGCAAGGTCGTCGTCGTCGACGGGCTCCCGTCGGCTCAGGACGGCGACTGGGTGATCTCGCTCTCCGACCTGGAGGCCCTCGGCGAGGCGCATCTCGCGGCCCGCGCGTCGGCGTTCGACGACGCCGTCGCTGCGGTCGGCCCGGACAACCTGGCGACGCTGATCTACACCTCGGGCACCACCGGTCGCCCAAAGGGCGTGCAGCTGACCCACGCCAACTGGACGTACGAGGGGGCGGCCGTCGACTCGGTCGGCATCCTGTCCGTCGACGACCTGCAGTACCTGTGGCTGCCGCTGTCGCACTCGTTCGGCAAGGTCCTGCTCGCGGCGCAGACCCAGATCGGCTTTGCCACCGCGATCGACGGACGCATCGACATGATCGTGGAGAACCTCGGCGTCATCCAGCCGACCTTCATGGCCGGCGTCCCGCGCATCTTCGAGAAGGTGTACGGCCGGGTGGTCTCGACTACCGAGGCCGAGGGCGGACCCAAGCTCAAGATCTTCACCTGGGCCTTCGTCGTCGGCACGAAGGTCTCCCGGCTGCGCGCCGCGGGACAGGAGCCATCAGTCCTGCTCAAGGCCGAGTACGGCCTCGCGGACAGGCTGGTCTTCTCGAAGATCAAGGCGCGGATGGGCGGGCGGATCCGCTTCTTCTGCTCCGGCAGCGCGGCGCTCGCCCCCGCCATCGCGGAGTG